>NZ_JABXHF010000031.1:0-44615 GCF_013393565.1 Virgibacillus sp. | reverse complement strand
ATGAACAGGTGAATCAGTGGAATACTATCTTATTTTATTTGCTCGGTGTTAATAGTATAGCTTTTGTGTTGATGGGAATGGATAAGCGTAAAGCAGAACAGAAACAATATCGAATTCCAGAAAGGACGCTATGGATGTTGGCGATTTTAGGAGGTGCGTTGGGAATTTGGTTAGGAATGAAATTATATCGCCACAAAACGAGACATAGGCGATTCGTTTTTGGTATCCCGGTAATATTCTTTGGTCATTGCGTATTTTTGATATACTACTTGTTTAATGGCTTGGTGTAACGTACTATTTCTTCTGGAACCTGTGTTTATTATTTTCTTGTCATAAAGGCTCGTCTCCTGTCATATACATGTACTAGTAAGTACTTTTGTGTCTGTAATAGTTCAACAAGGAGGAGGCTTAAGATGGAAGTATTGGGGAATTATTTACTTGCTTTCATTGAAGGAGGAGGCTTATTCGCCCCTATATTATTTATCAGTTTTCATTTATTAAGGCCTTTGCTCTTTTTACCGGTCATATTTATTTGTATATCAGGAGGTATATTATTTGGAGCTATTGCAGGGACAGTATATTCCCTTATAGGTATTACATTATCAAGTATTATATTTTACTTTTTTGTATATAAGATGCCGAAGTCTATGCAACGATTTCAAAAGGTAAAAGGAAAGATAATTGGTAAGCAAACAGCTTTAACAACATCGCAAATAGCGTTGCTTCGACTGATACCATTTATCCATTTCCACTTACTTTCGTTATGTTTGTTAGAGATATCATCGAGCTTAAAAGATTATACAAAATCATCTTTTTTGACTAACATTCCGATAGCATTTATTTATACATCTATTGGTCAATGGATTTCAAATTTGACACCACTTTACATTGGTTTAAGCTTACTCATACTTTTGCCATTTGTTTATTTGTTGCGCCGAAAAGAAATTTATATTAAATGGCAAGAATTTTTTCATGTTCAAACAAGGGAAAGTACATAGGGGAGGAGATAGGAAACGATGCAGAAAATGAAATGAGAGTGGAGAGGTAGCACATATACGAACAAAAGCATTTATTCATACCTGGAATTATTTTTCATACCCTTAAAAAACTTGGCTAATCCGCAATTCTTAAGGGCAATAAACCAAGTTTTTACATAAGGATGACTTAAAATCTTCTGTCAATAGATCTGTTATCTCCCGCTTCGTATTTTTCAATGCTTTTAAAGGGTTGCTTTATAGTACCTTACATCTATCCTGATTAAGCTTG
The DNA here is from genome assembly GCF_013393565.1 of Virgibacillus sp. Classification (NCBI taxonomy): domain Bacteria; kingdom Bacillati; phylum Bacillota; class Bacilli; order Caryophanales; family Bacillaceae; genus Virgibacillus; species Virgibacillus sp. The sequence continues at coordinate 43,349 of NZ_JABXHF010000031.1, read as the reverse complement.
CACTCTCATCAATGAACCAAACGCGTGCTATAGCACTGCAAATAACAGTAGAGGTTCTCTTAAATACGTTGCTCCACATTAGATTACCATAACATGATGGACAAGCTATAGCAGATGAAAACTTTACTATAAAAGGGATGGTCAGAAAGTGCGTTCAAAAGTAACACATCGATCATTCATCTCTTGTTGAAAGGCCAAAATTTTCTACTAATCGTAGTACCCCATCTCTCGATAATAATTTAATCCAAAGAGCCTATTAGCAATTGATTAATCGGATGTTTCCATTCAATTTTTGAATGGGGATAACGAATGAGGATTTCTTCCTCAAGAAAATATAAGTCGTCCCTTCGCAAACCACTAAGTTCAAGAGGATCTTTGGCTGTAACGTGTATATTAACTACTTCAAAAGAATCTTCTGTAGCTCCAACATATTTTTCACCTTCAAACAAGCATCCTTTATAAACAAATTGAAGATTTTTTTTACTATTTCCAGGTTCGTCTAAAAAATAATATGTTCCTTCTGCTTTAGCTATTTGCAATTTTCGTTGGGGATTACGATAATATTGAATCCAAGTATATATAAGCAATGCCAAAGCCAGCACAATCAGTACGCGAAATAAAATGACTATCATACTATCGTCTCCCTGATCATTATTCCTTTGTAATACGGAATGACATATATAAAGGTTTCACTATTTTTTATTTTTATATGTTACAATCATAGAAAAAGATGTAGTGAGGAAGGTCTTATCATGAATTGGGATAAATTATATCAATTACAGAACGAATTAGATACATATATTGAAACGAACCAAGGTATAAAGAAACAAGATGTATTCGAAAAGAAGTATTTGGCATTACTTGTGGAGTTGGGAGAATTAGCCAATGAGACAAGGTGCTTTAAATTTTGGAGTAATAAGCCGAGAAGTGAAAGAGAGACAATATTAGAAGAATATGTTGATGGCGTTCACTTTTTACTCTCATTAGGAATTACAAAGGGTCATTATTTTAGCGGGAACGTTTCTAGAAATAAAATGGAGGATGAAACAAAGTTATTTCTAAACGTGTACACAGCCTGTCATCAATTTTTTCAACATCCAACGTCGGTTAATTATGATCATTTATGGGAAACATACTTGCATCTAGGTCAAGCTTTAGGATTTTCGGAAGAAGATGTTCATAGAGCTTATCTAGAAAAGAATGAAGTGAATTTCGTACGTCAAGACGAAGGATATTAGAAGAACGTAAAAAAATAGCTTATTGCCAAATTGTTATGGCAAAAAAAGTTGTTTCGCTTATATAAACCCAAAAGTTTTATACATTTCTATACTGAAATAACAATTTTTTTATAAATCATGTGCATGCTTTAAAAAATTTTAAAATTTGATTAAAAGAGGTATAATAGATAATAGTTTAATGAAGAGGTGAATACATATGACGAAGATGGATGAAACATTAACCATGTTTAAAGATTTGACAGATGCAAAAGGGATACCAGGCAATGAAAAAGAAGCCCGTGACGTCATGAACAATTACATTACTCCATATGCAGATGAAGTCATGTATGATAATTTAGGTAGTTTAATCGCTAAAAAAACTGGCGACGAGGATGGTCCTAAAATAATGGTTGCTGGACATTTGGATGAAATTGGTTTTATGGTTACAAGAATTGATGATAAAGGTTTTCTTTACTTTCAAACGGCTGGTGGTTGGTGGAGCCAAGTAATGCTTGCCCAGCGTGTTACGATTATGGGAAGTCATGGAGAGGTAACAGGTGTTATTGGATCGAAACCCCCTCATATTCTTTCTGCTGAAGCAAGGAAAAAGCCAGTAGAAATTAAAAATATGTTCATCGATATTGGTGCTTCTAGCAAAGAAGAAGCGGAAGAATTTGGTGTAAAACCTGGAGATTCCGTTGTTCCATATTTTGAGTTTACACCTTTAAAAAATGAAAAACTATTGTTGGCTAAGGCTTGGGACAACCGTATCGGCTGTGCAATTGCTATTGAGGTTTTAAAACAACTAAAAGGACAAAAGCATCCTAACACCGTTTATGGTGTTGGAACTGTACAAGAAGAAGTCGGACTTCGCGGTGCTAAAACTGCTGCCAACACGATAAAACCAGATATTGGTTTTGGTGTTGATGTAGGAATAGCTGGTGACATGCCAGGAGTTTCAGATCATGAAGCAGATAGCAAAATTGGTAAAGGGCCACAAATCGTGTTATACGATGCCTCTATGATATCTCATAAAGGAGTACGTGACCTTGTTGTTAAAACGGCTGAAGAAAATGACATTCCGTATCAATTTGCGACGATGGCTGGCGGGGGTACCGATTCTGGTTCTATTCATTTAACAGCAAACGGTGTGCCGTCTTTATCTATTACAATTGCCACACGCTATATCCATACGCATGCTGGTATTTTACATCGAGATGATTTTGAGCATGCAGTAAAATTAATTGTGGAGACGATTAAAAAGCTGGATCGTGATACTGTAAATGAACTAATTCTTGCTTAAGAAAGACTTACTTGTATACAAGTTTATTGGTGAAAAAATCCGAACTCATATTTAAAATTCTATTAAGAATTTAAATAAGTTCGGATTTTAGTCTTATTTTTAAAAGAAAACCATGAAGTATGAAGGCTACAAACGGGCGTTCAAGTAAATTTAATTTTTAAGCTAAATATTGATGCATTACTTTTTGTACATAGTTTTGAGTTTCTTTAAATGGTGGAACTCCTTGATGTTTATCTACATTTCCAGGCCCGGCATTATAAGCAGCCAAAGCTAATTCTGTATGACCGTTATATCTGTCCATCATTTGCTTTAAATATTTGACACCGCCTTGAATGTTTTGCTGCGGGTCATATGGATTTGTTACACCTAAGCCTCTTGCGGTGGCAGGCATTAATTGCATTAAACCTTGAGCCCCGGCGCTACTTTTAGCTAGCGGATTAAAATTGGATTCTGTCTGGATAACAGAGCGAATGAGACGCTCGTCTACTTGGTACTTCCTTGCGGCATCCTGAATGAGCGTATCTATCTCTTTAGTAGTTGTATCACTTGTCTGTGTCATCTTTGAATACGTAGTTGCTAACGTATTATTTAATGGATATGTATGGTTCTTAGGTGGTAAAGAATGAGTAGCTTGTAGTGTGTTTGCTTTGTTTAACTGTTCCTGTAACAATTGCTTAAAGGCAAGTTCCATCATTGGTGAATGACTGGAAAACCCATTTGAGCCAGATGTAAGGATAGACATCGCTTCATACTGCATCATTTTTTGCAACTCTCTTATTTCCATACTGTGTTCTCCTTCCTAACGGTCATATACTATTTTACTATAAGTTTATAATTTAGGGAATGAGTTATTAAAGTGAGACAACTTTTTTGCCAGCATGTTGTAATAAATTTTTATAAAAAGGATCTTCACCAATACAAATAACTTTGGAGCATAAAGCTTTGATTTCATCCATATCATGAGAAGTGTAAAGGACCATTTTTCGTTGATTACGCGCTAACTTTTGCAAGTAAGTAGCAATTTCCTTTTTTGATTTTAAATCTATTCCGACTGTCGGTTCGTCTAATAAAATCAGAGCTGGGTCGTGAATAAGGCTAATGGCTAGATTGAGTTTTCGTTTCATGCCACCAGACAGCGTATGAACTTTATCGTGCCAACGATCTAAATTCATATCAAGACATAATTCTTTCAACTCTTTTTCTGATTTGTTTTTCCATGCTAGTTTTTCAAAAAAAACCATATTTTCACGAACGGTAAAATTATCCCATATAGCGATATCTTGCGGTACAAATCCGATATGGCGTCGTACATGCTTACGATGTTTTTGGTAGTACCAGTTGTATAATTGAATGGACCCTGTTGTAGGCATCTGTAAAGTTGCTAATACATGTAATAAAGTCGATTTCCCTGCCCCATTTTCACCGACCAAACCGATAATTTCACCAGGATGTATGGAAAAGGATAAGTCAGTGAAAATAGGCTGTTTATTGTACGTTTTAGATATACGTTCTACGTTAAGCATATGTATCTTCCCTTCTTGCATACCAAATAATAATCAGTAAGCCTACAATATAAAGCCAAATATTATGTAATGCCCCTTCGAGAAATGGAATAAACGGGTGAATTACAGATATAGTTGGCAGGTTATTAACTAGATGATCAATAGGGACAATTGCTCCGCTAGTTAAAGCAAGTAATAATGTAATAATGAAAGATAGGCTATAATACGTAACTAAACGTTTCATTTTAAGAGCGAATAAAAAAGAAAAACCATTCAATATCATTCTTATGGTGACGATGGCAATAATTTGTGAGAAATGGGTTGGTATCTCAAGAATATAGTGAAAAACAAAAATTGTAATAACATCTATGAAAAGTAATAAACATGTATATAATGTAAGATTGAGTAACGCATATTTCTTAAAAGAAAACCGAATAAATACAAATCGTGGTTTAACGGTTGCATTGTTTTCTTTAATCACCCAATCAAAAAGAAAGAAAGTGGCCAAACTTGCAAATAAGATCCATATCCCCCAGGGGTTCCATAATGATACTTGTTTTTCCCTTTTGTTTACTTGGTCTCGATATTGAAATTGAGTTGATAATAAATTCTGATTTGTCTCGATCTCTTTACTTGTAGTAATAATTTCATCTTTTGTCCAATCCTGCCTGTTGGTCAACTGCTTCTCCAATTGTAATACAGTATGAGCGGTTTTAATCCGTCCTGTATTTTTTTGCACAAAAGAGGCTACCATTTCCGAAACAGAAGTATAAGCGAACGATAAATCTGATTGATAACTAGTAATTAGCCGATTTCGACTACCTCTATGCATCTTTTCTTCATACCCATCTTTAATAATAAAAACACTATCCAACTCATGTTTTTTCAATTGTTGAAGCGCTTTGTCTTCATCTAACTCGTAGATACGAAGAAGAGAGGATTGTTTCAATTCTTTTACCAATTCAAAAGCGGTGTTTGTTTGATCTTCTATAACAAGACCCACCGGGACTTTGCTTTCTGTCTGAACGTCTATTAGCAGATAATGAAGAAAAATCACACTAGCAAGAGGGAAAAACAGCCAAAAAACAAAGGAATAGAAATGATGTTTCCAATGCAAGAAGCGGGTTTGGATAATGGATTTCATCGATGTAGGCGCTCCTTTCCAATGGTAATACTAGAAAGAACAAAAAAACCAATGGCAGTCATTAGTAACAATGGAATGTAGTCTACATACAAGCGTTTATGTAGTAATAATTCTTGCAGCCAGTAGAATGCTTCCGAAGAAAAAGTAAAGGGAAGCATTTGCTGAAATAAAAGCGGCAAATAAATCGTTGGAACGATAGAGCCACTTAATAAAAGAATTGCCAAAGTAAGGCTAATTTGTACGACGAGTCGCATCCGATGAGAACGAATGAAAGCTTCTACGATAGAAATGGCTAATAAGAAGCAAAAGCTATATAAAATAGTAACAAGCATAATCCTCACTGCGTCTACGAGTTGAATATCCCAACCTAATAATATATGAAGTACAAATAACAGACCTAAACCAAGTATACAAACGAAGCCCAATGTTACAGCTAGTTTAGCAAATATCGGTTGAATTGGTCGTACATTGTAGAGCATCATTCTTTGTTCCATTTTTGCTGTTACATCACGGTGTAATCCTGTGTATATAAGTAGTAACCATGTTGTGAATATGATAAACCAGCCACCAAGACTATAGTAAGAAGCGGGATTGGCGGTAGCCTGATTAATTAATTGCTCCTCTTGAATAAGCTGCTTTCTTCCTAAAGTGTAAAATACAAACTCCTTAAATTGTTCAAAGACAAACTCATTGCGTTCTTGATCATCTAAGGGGAGTTTTTTGGCGTATTGATTTAACGTGAGCACATTTGCTTGAGACGCCCTTATATGTGTTGTCACACTCTCCATTATTGTATAAACTATTTGGCTTTGAATAGGTTGATTTGGGTTGCCTATCATTGATAAAGTAACTGGATTTCCTTGATATAAATTATACGTGAATTTCTCTGGGAATAGTATGTAGGAGCTGACCTCATCATTCTCCATTTTTTGTTTCGCTACTGTTTCACTCATTTTATGTACATGTATAAAGCTGCCAAGTTCAGATGTTTCATCCAACATATCAATGAATAGCTTCGTTTCCTTTGATTGATCTAAATCAACTAGTCCAACTTGTATAGGATTTTGTTCATCTGGAGTAACAAATGTTATGGTAATATACGCTAGTAAGCCGACGATAAAAATGGGGAGAAGCAAAACAAGAGGAAGTGCATACCACTTCCTCTTTAATTGCAGTGCATTATATCTTATAAACAATAATGTTATTTTCATGAAATGCATAATGGGCACTTCCGTTCGTTCTTGTATTTATCGTTAGAATTCCATGTTTCCGGTAGCTGATAGCATTTCTACCATCCAGCCTTGGAATTTAGGTTTAACTTCCGTTTCGAAATATTCCATAAGCTCTTGTTCATTCATTGTTCCAATTTCTGTAGTTTTATCTTTACTCGGAATTTCTACACTGTCTACTGTTTTTCCTTCAACATTAGCATGAAGTGAGAATAAATTTTGATCAACATTTGGATCAGTAAAAGCAAAGCTGTGTTCCTCGTTCATTTGGTCTTTTTTATAATTAGATGTACCGTTCCAAATGAGTTGTGTGTCACCTGTATATGGATCTTGAAAACTAATCGTACGTTTAAAATCGCGTTTTCCATCTTTTAACGTTTCTTTACCGTCATAAGTAAATGCTTGTTCGTCAAACGCTAGTTTCAGAGAATCCTCCGCCTTTTTATCTTTCCATGACAAATCACCGGAGAGGCTTACTTTACCACCTTCTATAGTGTCATCAACGTTTAAAGCGAGATTAAATTGCTGCCTTTCTTCTTGGAGAAGTTGTGTACCTTTAAACTCGATTGTAGTAAGTCGTTCTTTGTTTTGACCGAGTTGAATATTAAAATCTCGTTGGGCAATTAAATCATCGTGCACCCAAATGGTAGATGTTAAACCTTCTGGAATTTGAAATCCATCTATATTTTCTTTTGCTTTTTCTAAAGAAGTATCATAATCTTCCATTGTTTGGTCCATCTCTTTTTTTATTTCAGGCATGGCTGCCAATCCCATTAATTGTTCTTCTAACAATTGACGGAAAAGCTCTTTCATTTTATCATCTTTTCGTAATTTTTCTATATTTTTACTTAAAATTTCTTTTACTTTTTCTTCACTTAATTGCATCGTAATTTTGTCAGTTTCTAATGATTTATCATGGACTTTAATCGTCTCGCTTTCTGTTTTGAAAGCTTCGTCTGGTAATTGGTCATAAATAAACTTGCCGTATTCTTCTTGGATATACTCTTTATCATCTTCAGATAGTGTTTCTTCAAATAATATATTAAAATCAATCTTTTCTTCGCCTGTAAAAGTAGCTGAATCGATTTCTTGCAATAAATTGCCAACATTTTCACCTTTTAACGAGATGAACTGTTCCAGAAACGGTAAACCTACCATAAATTGTTTGGAATTTAAATGAAAAGTAATGTTATCCACTTTAATTTCTCCAATATTCGCTGATAGATTTCCAGATATTTTTTTATTTTTCATATCAGCAGCATGTGTGTAAGAAATAGTAGAATTATTGATTAGTTGAGCAGGATCTATCCCCATACCACCTTGAATAATAGGAGTATCGGATTCCGCTGACAATTCATAATTTGTTTCCGTCGGCTTTTCTCTAGTAGTTTCTAACCAATCAAATTCTGATTCATATCGTTGTTCAATTTGTTCATTCATAAACTCTATTGATTCTTTTTCTGCTAAAAAGTACTTCTGCTTATCTGATAAATTTGCGAAAATATAAGCCGCAACAGTTCCGCCAATTAGTATTACTGCCCCTATAGTAATACCAATCAATGTTTTGGGTGACAGCTTACGTTTCTTTGTTTCCTCCATTACTTTTCCCCTCTCTGTAAATACTTCCGATTTAATTGTATTACATAATCCTGTAATAATGACAATGAAGTATCTGTTTATGTTTATATCACTTTGTAAATATATAGTCAAATTGTGCCAATTCTTGTCCAAGTAGGGAAAAATTAAAAATAAGGTGTGTGATTGAAAAAACATAGTAAAAAAGGTAATAATACCTCTTCATTTAGAGGGACAAATTGTCTGTTTGCTATACTAATCATACCATTTGGCTCTTGATGTATATGGTTTTAGGTAGATTCGACTAATTTTTAATAGTCATTGTTTTAGTTTTGTTAGAGTATACCGAGATAGTTTGTCCAATGGCACAAGAAGCTCAATTAGAAAAAATTCTAATACAGAGCCGCCATAAGAGCCGTATAAATTTTTTTGGTTTATAGTACAAAACAGACTTGTCAATAAACAAATTTTTCTTATTATCGTGCAAAAGAGCAGCACTTGACTAATTTTTCAAGTGCTACTCTTTAAAGGTTTAGGACTGTGTTGTAGCTTGCTTTACACCTTGTTCTAAAGCTTCTAACATATGGTCTTTATCTTGTTCTTCCGCATTCTCCCAGATTAATTCGAATAATACACCTAGTCCAGGAAGCATTTTTTCTTCTCCACTCTGGACAGCATCAACAATAGTTGCTTCCAATTGGGATTGGTCATTGGAAGCAATATTGCTAAGTATTGCTTCGCGTAAATTTAAATCCAAGACAATTCCTCCTTTGCAAATTTAAAGCCTAAGAAATTACGTTGCACGGCTAAAGTTTTCTGTAGAATAGGGCAGATTATATAATAAAGAATGAAGGACTACAGGATGTGCTAATGGATTTCCTACTATATAGGTGAAATTATCGGCAACATAATTTTAACCTTTGCACGCTAAAATTAGTTTGACCGAATAAGGATAAAATATGTATACTATGTAAGATGAATGAGGGTGATACGTATGGAGTCAATAATTACATCTGTTAAAAATACAAAAGTGAAAAATTGGAAAAAGTTACACACTCGAAAAGAGCGAGAAAACACAAATACGTTTCTCGTTGAAGGTTTTCACATAGTTGAAGAAGCCTTTCTAAGTGGATGGACGATGAAAGAGTTAATTATTCAAGAAGGTATATCTGTACCTACGTGGGTAAAAGACATTCCCGTAACTGTGGTGAAAGAACCTATTTTTTCAACCATATCTCAAACGGATGCACCACAAGGAATTGCAGCTGTAGTGGCTATGAGAGAATTATATGACATAAAGCAAAGTCCTGTACTTATCGTCGATGCAGTGCAAGATCCTGGTAATCTTGGAACAATGATTAGGACGGCAGATGCAGCAGGTTTTTCAGAAGTAATTTTAGGAGAAGGAACGGTAGATGCTTTTAACCATAAAGTCATTCGGGCTACGCAAGGTTCTTTGTTCCATATTCCTATTAGGAAAGCCAGGTTAAAAGAGGAAATTGCTTCGCTTAAAAAAGCAGGTTTTGAAATATGGGTAACGGCTTTAGAGGATGCGTTCAATTATACAGAAGTAAGACCAACGCTGAAGACAGGACTTATTGTAGGAAATGAAGGAAGCGGTGTAAGAACACAAATAATGGAGTTAGCAGATAAATGGGTCACTATCCCAATTTATGGAAAAGCTGAATCACTAAATGTCAGTGTAGCTTCTGGAATATTAATGTACTATTTACGCTCATAATGTTGCAAACCTTGTTGTAATTATCTATAATATATATAACATAATAGCAAAAGCGTTGAAGGAGCGGAGAATTTGCCTCTATTACGTATACAGGGAGAAATGTCATAGACTGAAAACATTTCATCGTAGCAAAGTTCATCCTTTCACTCTGGAGCAGATACTTGGACCTCATTCTTAATGAGTAAAGGTATTCCGGGTTATTCCCGTTATCGGAATGAAGTGGATACTTTGGAAACATTGTATGAACTAGGGTGGTACCGCGAAAATATGCCTCGTCCCTTGCTGGGAGGAGGCTTTTTATATTGCTTTTTAAGCTATGTAAGAATGAATAAAGGAGGAAATAAGAAGATGAAAGAGCAGTTGAAAATGATTGAACAAGAAGCTTTGGAAAAGATCTTACAAGCTAAGACTACGAAAGAACTGCAAGATATTAAAGTAACCTACTTAGGTAAGAAAGGTTCACTTACAAGTGTGTTGCGAGGGATGGGGAAACTTTCTAAAGAAGAGCGCCCGGTTATTGGAGAACTTGCTAACAAAGTGCGTGAACGTTTAACCTTAAGCCTTGAGAAGCAACTGGAGAAATTGGAAGAAATTGCTTTAGAAGAACAATTAGAAAAAGAAACGATTGATGTAACACTTCCTGGCAGACCAGTGAGATTCGGAGGTCCGCATTTATTAACTAAAGTAATTGAAGAAATTGAAGATTTATTTATTGGAATGGGTTTTGAAATCAGAGAAGGACCTGAGGTAGAGACGGATTATTTTAATTTTGAAGCATTAAACTTACCGAAAAATCATCCAGCAAGGGAAATGCAGGACACCTTTTTTATTACGAAAGAGTTATTAATGCGTACACAAACGTCTCCTGTACAGGCACGTACGATGCTTGAATATGGTGGTAACAAGCCAGTAAAAATGATATCTCCTGGAAAAGTTTATCGTCGTGATACAGATGATGCCACTCATTCCCATCAGTTTACACAAATTGAAGGTCTATATGTAGATAAAGATGTGAAAATGAGTGATTTAAAAGGTGTGCTAGATGTCTTTACCAAAAAAATGTATGGCAATGATCGAGAAATTCGTTTTCGCCCAAGTTTTTTCCCGTTTACAGAGCCATCTGTAGAAATTGATATTTCTTGTAAAGCATGTGCAGGAAAAGGTTGCTCTATTTGTAAAGGCTCCGGATGGATTGAAATCTTAGGCGCGGGTATGGTACATCCAAATGTATTATCAATGGCTGGTTATGATCCAAAGGTTTACAGTGGATTTGCCTTCGGTATGGGACCTGAACGAATTGCGATGTTGAAATATGGAATTAAGGATATAAGGCAGTTTTACACGAATGACATTCGGTTTTTAACGCAATACCATAATGCTTAGGGAGGAAAGTTTGCATGTTAGTATCATTAAATTGGTTAAAAAATTACGTAGATATAACAGATATAAGTCCAGAAGAGTTAGCTAGTAAAATTACAAAATCAGGAATCGAAGTCGATGGCATTGAATATGTAGCAGAGAAAAGCGAACATGTCGTCGTAGGCTACGTTGTATCCTGTGAGAAACACCCAAACGCTGATAAGCTTAACTTATGCCAAGTAGATGTTGGGGAGGAAGAACCGTTACAAATTATTTGTGGAGCTCCTAATGTAGCACAAGGGCAAAAAGTGGCTGTTGCCAAACCAGGAGCTGTCCTACCAAATAATTTCAAAATTAAACGGGTTAAGCTACGTGGGATTGAATCAAATGGAATGATTTGTTCTCTACAAGAACTCGGTATAGAAGAAAAATATGTACCAAAAGATGTGGCTGATGGCATCTATGTGTTTCCTGATGATGTGACAATTGGTGAGTCAGTGGAGCCACTATTAAACTTAAATGATGCTGTTTTAGAATTTGATTTAACTCCAAATCGTGCTGACTGCCTATCTATGTTAGGAGTTGCGTATGAAGTAGGGGCTATTTTAAACAGAAAGGTAAAACTGCCGAGTTCAAACCCAAAAGAGGGGGCGGAAGAGGCAAAAGACTATATTGCTGTTGAAGTAGAAGCGAAGGAAGCTAATCCGTATTATGGTGCTTTTGTTATTCGTGATGTAGAGATCCAACAATCACCATTATGGATGCGAAATTATTTAATAGCAGCTGGGATTCGTCCAATTAATAACGTGGTGGATATAACGAATTATGTATTGCTGGAATACGGCCAGCCCCTACATGCGTTTGATTATGATAAATTAGGGGCGAAGAAAATCGTTGTTCGCCACGCTAAAACCAATGAAAAACTCGTTACATTGGATGAGCAAGAACGCGTATTATCACAAGATCATTTAGTTATCACGGATGGGAAAGATCCGATTGCTCTAGCAGGAGTAATGGGAGGTTTATCGACTGAAGTCACAGATACAACGAAAAATGTTTTACTTGAAGCAGCATATTTTGATTCTAGTACGGTAATGAAAGCAGTGAAGGCAACGGGTCTCTATAGTGATTCAAGTACACGATTTACGAAAGGCGTTGATCCAAATCGAGTAAAAGAAGCGGGACTTCGAGCGTGCGAGTTAATGGAAAAATACGCCAATGCGACAATTACAAAAGGAGTAGTAGCGTATGATGCATTAAACCGTGAGCAAAAACAGGTTAAAGTGAATGTAACTGAAATCAACAAGCGTCTGGGTACATTATTACAGCCTGCTGATGTAGAAGATGCTTTGCAACGCTTGCAATTTAAATTTGAAAAAAGAAGTCAAGAATATCTTGTATACATTCCAACGCGTAGAGGGGACATTAGCATTTTTGAAGATATGTTGGAAGAAGTAGCGCGTATTTACGGCTACGATAAATTGCCATACACATTGCCAGTTGGAGCTGGGCAAGCTGGGGGCCTTACAGTAAGACAAATATTAATTCGCAAAATAAAAAGCCTTATGGAAGCATCAGGGTTGATGGAGAGTCGCACATATACTTTAATTAGTGAAAATGCAGCTAATACGTTAATTAGCCCTGAGTTAACAGAAGCAAATTATGTTCCAATTGAATTAACTTTACCGATGAGTGAAGAACATAAATATTTGCGCCTAAGTTTTTTACCTGAGATTTTGCGTATCCTAACTCATAACAGAGCACGTAATGAATTTGATTTAGGTTATTATGAGATTGGCAAAACATTTTTGACAGCAGAAAGCACTTTAACAAAACAACCAGAAGAAAGACTTCGATTAGCTGGCGCTGTAACAGGAAATTGGGTTCATCATCCGTGGCAACAAGAAAATAAACTAGTTGATTTTTATGTTGTAAAAGGAATTTTAGAGAAACTTTTTAATTACTTAAATGTAGCAGTCGTTTTCAAGCCTTGTAAGCATAAAGACATGCACCCTGGAAGAACAGCATCTCTTCATTTGGAAGGCGAGACAATTGGGTTTATCGGTCAACTACACCCACGCCTACAAAAGCAATTTGATCTAAAAGAAACATATGTATTTGATGTCGATGTCGAAGGGTTATTAGAGGCGTATAAAAACGAACCTACTTATGAGGAAATACCTAAATATCCATCTATTGGACGCGATATTGCTTTTGTTCTTGATCATACTGTGCTTGCAGCTGAAGTAAAACAAGTCATTATGGATGTCGGAGCACCGCTTGTGAAACATGTATCTGTATTTGATGTTTATGAAGGAGAGCATTTAGAAGCAGGCAAGAAGTCTGTAGCGTTTCATTTAGTATATCAGCATGCTGAGAAAACATTAACAGATGATGAGGTTCAAGCGTCTTACGAACAAATAATAGAAGCAGTCAAGCAGAAGTTTAACGCATATATTCGATCTTAAGCAATAGGGAAAGCTTATCTGAAAAGTGAGTAAAAATCTTCAGTTGAAATATACTTTTGTTAATAACTTGAATTCCCACTTGTTCAAGCATGAATTGCTAAACAGGTGGGAGCTTTTTTACACTCAAGGCAGCCCTAATAGCTTCAAAAGAGCAAGCAAAATGTATGAAGAAAAAATTTCTTGCAAAGTTATGCAAGATTATGAAACCTTAAGCTTTATCATATAAGATAAGCGGCTAACTCTTAGCATCATGTTGGTAATGCGTTAAGTTTGCTTACAGAGAAAAAGGGGGATGTTCTAATTTAGGTAAGCGTGTGCTTTTTTTGTGTTTGCAAAATGAACCTTTGCGATTTCAGTTAAGCAATGTTCTCCGTACTTTTTCATAATAACAGCTGCAGTTTGATCCACTTTTCGAGAAGCTCCCTTTGGCAATTCAATGCCTGTTTGCTCTGATAATATATCCATCTGTTTTAGAAAACTAGTTCTTGCAAGGATAGAAGCTGCGGCAACGGAGGTAGAGTAACTCTCTGCTTTTGTCATGAAAAAAGTGGATGGTGATAGCACTTCTTTTTCAGAGGCTAAATGTTTTTTATACACAACAGGTTCACAAAATTGGTCAATAAGAATTCCATCTAATGGGCTTTGATCAATTTTTTTGATTAAGCGTTGAATGGCATGATGATGGAGCATCGTCTTCATTTTACCTTGTGTCCACCCTTTTTTCTGTAATTGATTGTATTTTTCATTACGTAAAGCAATCAGGGAATATGGGATGTTTAATTGGATGATATCCCTTGCCAGATGACGGATCTTTAAATCTGTCAATGCTTTGGAGTCTGTTACGCCCATGCTTTTTAATTCACTAATTTGGGCTTTCGTCAAATAGACTGCAGCCACAGTAATAGGGCCGAAATAGTCCCCTGTCCCTGCTTCATCACTACCGATATGATTACTAGAGAACAGTTGGGAACTCGGCGTATAGGAATTTGTTTTCGCTTTGTTGGAATAAGTAGCTTGGGCGGAGGCAGTTTTAGCATCTTTTGTCCACAGACTAGCTGCTTTTTCTGGAGAAGCGCCCTGGAATAATACTTTTCCTGATTTATATGCCGTAATAACGGCTTCGTTTGTTTTTGCTCGAAACAGAGCACCTTGGGGTGGCGTAATTAAAAAACTTGCATAATAAGCTTTCATTTTGTCTATGACTGTGTTAGAAAATTGGTATACTTGTTGTGACATTTGCTTCTCTCCAGTTCATCCTGATTTATTTCGCATATATGATGTTGTAGGCTCTCACTTCAAGGGTTTGGTGTATACAAAATATGCCGAAGTATAAGATAAGTACCTACGATTGTATAGAAGTTTTCTTTTTATACTAAAGGAAAATTTATATTTCCGCAAACCATTGACAAAATCAGTTGTGAAGGAGTGGATCGTTTCCTTAATCACCTACTTCATGTTAAGATAAAATGGACAATTTTCTTTATCAGGGAGGATTTAAACGTGGCCAATGAGGAAAAAACTCGAACAACTGTAGAGATACATAATCGTACCTATACAATTATAGGAACAGAGCCACAAAATCATATTAAATTGGTTGCCAGTTTAGTGGATCAAAAAATGAATGAAATCCAAGAAGCAAATAGGCAGCTTGATACGACAAGATTAGCTGTACTAACTGCTGTAAATACGATGAATGATTATTTGAAATTAAAAGAAGAGTATGCTTCTTTATTAGGTTCGATGAAGAAAAAGGAAGACTAACTAGAAAGAGGAACATGAACATATGGTTACTATTTTATTATTGTTGTTATTAGTGATGGGTTTTTTTATTGGGTTAAAAAGAGGATTCATATTACAGCTATTCCATCTCATTGGGTTTATAGCATCTTTTGTTGTAGCAGCTTTGTATTACGATGAGTTAGGGCCTAAGTTGGAATTATGGATTCCTTATCCTAATTTAGAGGAAGATGGTAAATGGGCGACGTTTTTACAAGACTTGCCTCTTGAAGCGGGTTTTTATAATGCTATTGCATTTTTGGTTATTTTTTTAGCGGTAAAAATCATTCTACAAATTATAGCTTCTATGCTTGATTTTGTTGCTTCTTTACCGATTTTAAATTCTGTAAACAAATTATTAGGAGCCATTCTGGGCTTTGTAGAAACATATTTGTTACTTTTTATTTTCCTATATATTGCAGCTTTAATACCGATTGCTCAAATACAAACATGGATAAACGATTCTTCAGTTGCGTTATTTATTATTGAACGTACTCCTTATTTCTCAGATGAAATTAGAGAGCTTTGGTTCACATATGTAGCCAATAAATAATGATTTTCATTGTGGGGGGAGATTGGTGAATAGTATGAAGATTAATAAAAAAGATGTTATAAAATTAATGGAAACGATAGCGACGTATTTAGAATTACAAGCAGAGAACCCTTTTAAAATTAGTGCCTATCGTAAAGCAGCTCAAGCGTTGGAAAGAGATGATCGATCTTTAGAAGAAATCGATGATTTTTCTAAAATCAAGGGGATTGGCAAAGGAACAAGTGCTGTTATTCAAGCGTACATACAAACAGGACAATCTAAGACCTTGCAAGATTTAGAAGAGCAAGTTCCAAAAGGTTTGCTCTCATTACTACAGCTTCCAGGGCTTGGTGGTAAGAAAATTGCTAAACTTTATCATGAATTAGGTGTTACAGATGCTGAAGGATTAAGGGAAGCATGCGAAGCTGGGCGAGTAGAAAGGTTAGCGGGATTTGGTAAAAAAACAGTTGAAAAAATAGTAGCAGCACTAGAGGAAGCAAATAAACGCCCAGAACGTTTACCAATTGCGATGATGCTACCTTTAGCTGAAAAATTGGAAGACTACTTGAACCAAATAAAAGAAGTTGATCGTTTTTCAAGAGCAGGAAGCTTGCGGCGGATGAGAGAAACTGTCAAAGATATCGACTTTATCATTGCAACAGAACAACCAGCTATCGTAAGAGACCATTTATTAGCAATGGATGGGGTAAAAAACGTAATTGCTAAAGGGGAAACGAAAGTATCTATTGTCATGGAAGATGTATATGATGTAAATGTGGATTTTCGTATGGTTCAGAAGGATGCATTTGCTTCTACGCTACACCATTTTACTGGCTCAAAGGAACATAATGTTGCTATGCGTCAAATAGCAAAGTCTCGTGGTGAAAAGATTAACGAGTATGGTGTAGAAGTTGAAGAAACGGGAGAAAATCTTACCTTTCATTCAGAAAAAGCTTTTTTTAATCATTTTGATCTGCACTATATTCCTCCTGAATTAAGGGAAAATACTGGAGAAACAGAGGTATTTCAATCCCCTTATCCACTTTTAGAGCTGTCGGATATAAATGGGGATTTACACATGCATACGACGTGGAGTGATGGAGCACAATCATTAGAAGAAATGGTCTTACGAGCGATAGAAAAGTCGTATCAATTTATCGCCATTACAGATCACTCCAAATTCTTAAAAGTTGCTAACGGACTAACTGAACAGCGATTACGTAAACAGCATGAAGAAATAGTACGTTTAAATGAAAAATATCCTGATATTCATATTTTTTCAGGTGTAGAAATGGATATACTACCTGATGGAAATCTTGATTTTTCGAATGAATTTCTGCGTGAACTCGACTTTGTTATTGCGTCCATACACTCAAGTTTTAACCAACCCGAAGATAAAATTATGTATCGATTAGAAGCAGCATTAGAAAATCCTTACGTTTCACTTATTGCTCATCCTACAGGTAGATTAATTGGTAAGCGAGATGGTTATCAAGTTAATGTTAGTGCTTTAATTGACAGAGCGAAAGAAACAAATACAGCATTAGAAATGAATGCAAACCCCAACCGTCTAGATTTATCTTACCAGTGGGCTCGAGAAGCTCAAGAGAAAGGCGTTATATTAGCGATCAATACGGATGCTCATAATTATCAAATGTTAGAGCATATGACATACGGAGTTGGCGTCGCTAGAAAAGGATGGATTAAACCAGAAACGGTTATGAACACGTGGTCTACGCAAGAGCTGATTGCCTATTTTAAACGAAATAAATAATGATCCTATAGATATACTCCGATAACTGGTGTATGTTGTACAACACGAAGATCGAAAAAGCAAAATAGGAGGTTATGAAGAAGCTCCTATTTATCTTGAACAATCTGTAAAAGGAGTTATTGACATGAACGAGCGCATGTTACGCGTACTCGAGTTTGATAAGATTATTGAACAAGTAACCAATTATGCAGCAACATCTATTGGGAAACAAGCATTGCAGCAAACGCACCCTTCTACAGATATGGACACAGTGGTTCGCTTGCAAGATGAAACGGATGAGGCAACGCATATAGAGAGGTTAAACAAAACGCTACCTTTGGGAGGGATTTTTGATATACGCCCAAGTTTAAAACGCGTTTCCATTGGAGGAGTGCTATCCGCAGGCGAGTGTATTGAGGTTTCTAGCACTATATATGGCGCAAGGATGGCAAAAGACTTTGTCGATCGATTAGAGGAAGATTTTCCTATTCTTAGTGCAATGGCAAAGGAGATTACTCCGTTAAGACAATTAGAACAAGCAATCAATCGTTGTATTAATGATGACGGTCATATGCTAGATAGCGCTTCTGAAAAGTTACGAGGAATACGCTCTTCCATTCGTACGTTAGAAAGTAGGGTCAGAGAGAAATTAAGCAACTTTACGAAAACACATAGCAACAAATTGTCAGATGTTATCATCACAATACGAAATGATCGCTATGTTCTCCCGGTAAAGCAGGAATATCGCAGTGCTATCGGAGGAATTGTTCACGATCAATCCGCTTCAGGTCAAACGCTATTTATGGAGCCAAAAGCTGTTGTTGATATAAATAATCAATTACAAGAAGCGTTTGTTAATGAAAAGAGAGAAATGGACAGGATATTAGTTTCACTTAGCAACTTGATTGCAGAAGAAGTAAATGCTTTAGAGCATAATGTTCATTTACTTGGAAAAATGGATGTTATATTTGCCCGTGCAAAATACGGTCAGGCAATGAAAGGTACGAAACCAATAATGAATGACCGCGGTTTTATTAAAATGAACCAAGCTAGACATCCATTAATTGATCCACAAGACGTTGTTGCGAATGATATTAAGTTAGGCAAGGATTATACAGCAATTGTAATTACAGGACCGAATACAGGGGGGAAAACGGTCACCTTAAAAATGGTCGGACTCTGTTGTTTAATGGCTCAATCTGGTTTGCAAATTCCGGCATTGGATGGATGCGAGCTTGCTGTGTTCTCTCATGTTTTTGCAGATATTGGTGACGAGCAGTCAATAGAGCAAAATTTAAGTACGTTTTCATCACATATGACTACAATTGTAGACATTTTAAAGTATATTGATGAAAAAACACTTGTATTGTTTGACGAGCTTGGTGCTGGTACTGATCCTCAAGAAGGAGCAGCTTTAGCAATGGCAATCCTCGATGAAGTGATTGAAAGACAAGCTAGAGTAATAGCAACGACTCACTATCCAGAATTAAAAGCTTACGGATTTAATCGACGACAAGTTTTAAATGCTTCTGTAGAATTTGATGTTGAAACGTTACGTCCTACGTATCGTTTGTTATTAGGCATACCTGGACGAAGTAATGCCTTTGATATATCTCGGCGCTTAGGGCTTTCCACAGTAATTATTGATCATGCAAAGTCCTACGTCGGCATGGATTCCAAAAATGTTGAAAATATGATTGCTTCTTTAGAGCAATCGCAATTGAAGGCAGAAAAGGATTACGAGCAAGCTCATGACTTGCTACAACAAGCAGAAAACTTCTATGAAGATGTAAAGAATATTTGGCATGAATGGCAAGAGAAGAAAGAAAAACTGTACCGAAAAGCTGAAGAGAAAGCTGATAAAGCCATTCAAAAAGCACGGGAAGAAGCAGAGCTTATCGTTCAAGAAATTCGCAACATGCGTAGTGAAGCGGAGTGGAAAGAGCATGAATGGATTGAAGCTAAGAAAATGCTTGATGATGCTAAACCGGAGTTATCGGCAAAACAAGACACCTCTACTCCCTCCAAAAAACGAGAAGAAAAAGTACTAGAACCTGGTGATGATATTAAATTACTTACGATTAATCAGAAGGGGACAGTGTTAGAAAGAATAAGCGATTATGAGTATTTGGTTCAAGTTGGCATTATGAAAGTGAAAGTGAATCGAAAAGATTTACACTACATGGGTAAAACAAAAGAGAAATATGAGCAGCCAATTACAACCATTAAAGGAAGCAACTACCATGTGAAAACAGAATTGGATATTCGAGGGGAAAGGTTAGAAGATGCGCTGTTAAAATTAGAAAAGTATGTGGATGATGCGCTACTTGCTGGTTATCCAAGGGTTTCCATTATACATGGAAAGGGAACTGGAGCACTTCGAAAAGGTGTTCAGCAGTTTGTACAACAACATCCGAGAATAGCTAACTTCAGGGCAGGTGAAGCTGGAGAAGGCGGTAGTGGAGTAACGGTCATTAATTTGAAATAAGAGTGAGTATTCGAGGTGAATAGGATGGAAATGGGAGTAGCCTTTTGGGAAAATGTAGTCGTACAAACTGCAGCCAGATACAGTGTGGTGATTTTATGCACGTTAGTGTTCTTAGCAATTTTAGAAATAGTCACGTCATATAAAAATTGGGAAGAAATTAAAAAAGGAAATTTTGCAGTTGCCATGGCAACAGGTGGGAAAATATTTGGTATTGCGATTATTTTTCGTTACTCTATTGAACATAATGATACATTGGTTCAAAGTATTGGGTGGGGTGTATATGGTTTTATCTTGTTATTACTAAGTTATTTTGTATTTGAGTTTTTGACACCAGTACTGAAAGTCGATGAAGAGATAGGGAATGGTAACAAAGCAGTAGGATTTATTTCAATGATTATTTCAGTAGGTTTGGCTTTTGTTATTGGTGCTAGCATAGGGTAAGAGGGGGAGAAACCTATGGTGTTAGATCGTTTAGCAAAGATATTAATTGTTGTAGCTATCTTATTTATTGGTGTAGGGATCGTATGGTTAATGGTCTAACGTTAAGTTGTATGCTATTAGGAGGTATTATTAAACTTGGCAATGATTGCCAAGTTTTTTTATAGGAAAAGGTTTTATCGTATTAGTCAAACTAGGGTTTTCACCATAAAGATTTAGAGGTAATCAAGTTTTTCTGAAAAATAATTAAATAATATTTCAAAAAATAACGATTAATCGGTATAATGTAAATAAGCATAAAGCAAAGGGAGGAAAAAACATGGGAGAAACGAAAAGTTGGTTTCAGCACTATCCACCTGAAATAAAAACATCACTCCACTATGACGAAAAGCCGCTCCATCGATTTTTACTCGAAAGTGCTGAAACATTCCCCAAAAAGAAAGCGCTTCATTTTATGGGGAAGGATTTGACGTATGAAGAACTTTATAATCAAGCAACCCAAATGGCAAACTATTTACAACAACTAGGTATGGAAAAAGGAGATCGAATTGCTATCATGCTGCCAAACTGTCCACAATCTGTTGTCACGTATTACGGGGCTTTAATGGCAGGTGGTATCGTTGTACAAACAAATCCACTGTATAAAGAAAGGGAGTTGGAATACCAGCTGAAGGATTCTGGCGCGACTTTTATTGTATGTCTAGATATTTTACTACCCCGTGTTACAAATGTAAAAAATAATACAGATATCCAACATACTATTGTTGCAAGCATCAAAGATTATTTGCCATTTCCTAAAAACTTAATTTACCCTTATATACAAAAGAAACAGTACAATATGGTTGTAAAAGTAGAACAATCCGACAATATACATGTATGGGATTATATGATGGATGTAGCTCAGTCTGCTTATGAAAAGGTTGCTGTTAATCCAAAAGAAGATTTGGCTTTATTGCAGTATACCGGTGGAACAACTGGAAATCCAAAAGGAGTGATGCTTACCCACCATAATTTAGTTTCTAATGTCCAAATGTGTCAAGCTTGGATTTATAAAACGAATCCTGGTGAGGAAATCGTATTAGGAGTATTACCGTTTTTTCATGTTTATGGAATGACAGCAGTTATGAATAATGCGATTATGATGGGTGCTAAAATGATCTTGTTACCTAAATTTGATGCAACAGAAGTATTGAAAACGATTGATAAGCATAAACCAACGCTTTTCCCAGGAGCACCTACAATTTATGTGGCTTTATTAAATCATCCTAAATTAGAGCAGTATGATTTATCATCGATTAAAGCTTGTATAAGTGGTTCTGCACCATTACCTACAGAGGTTCAAGAACAATTTGAAAAGGTGACAGGAGGTAAACTTGTAGAAGGTTATGGCTTAACAGAAACATCACCTGTTACTCATGCAAATTTTGTTTGGCATGAGCGGAGAAATGGTAGTATTGGGGTGCCGTGGCCAGATACAGATGCTAAAATAATTGATGAAGAAACGATGGAAGAAGCGCCTATCGGAGAGATTGGAGAGATTGCTGTTAAAGGTCCCCAAATCATGAAAGGATATTGGAACAATCCTGAAGAAACAGCCCAAGTACTAAAAGACGGATGGTTATTTACAGGTGATTTAGGATACCAAACAGAAGATGGTTACTTTTATGTCGTAGATCGAAAAAAAGATATGATTATTGCTGGTGGATACAATATATATCCTCGTGAAGTAGAGGAAGTGTTATATGAACATGAAGCGATTCAAGAAGCTGTTGTGGCTGGTATTCCCGATCCGTATCGAGGGGAAACAGTAAAAGCTTATGTAGTTTTAAAGCCAGGTTATGCAATAACAGAAGACGATCTTAATACGTATTGCCGAAAACACTTAGCAGCATTTAAAGTACCTCGCATTTATGAATTTCGTGAAGAACTTCCTAAAACAGCGGTTGGTAAAATTCTAAGGAGACAACTTATTGATGAAGAAAAAGAAAATTTACAAGTAAATTGAGCTTTCCGGCTCTTTTTTATCTAGCATTGTACAAGCAATGGCATTGACAGTTCTCTTAGAAAGAGATACAATAATGAATGAACAATCATTCATTATTGTATGGAATTTAGGAGAGAATCATGAAGAAAAATAAACCGAAATACAATCAAATTATTGAGGCGGCAGTAAAGGTTATCGCAGAGAATGGTTACCATGCCTCTCAAGTATCAAAAATTGCCAAACAGGCAGGAGTAGCAGATGGAACAATTTATCTGTACTTTAAAAACAAAGAAGATATATTAATCTCTGTTTTTGAAGAAAAAATGGGGCAATTCATTACGCATATTACAGATGCCATTCAGAAGAAGGAAAATGCAAATGAAAAGCTTTACGAACTAATTAAACTACATTTTCGCCAGTTAAGTGAAGATCACCATTTAGCTATTGTTACGCAGTTGGAGTTGAGGCAATCGAACCCTTCCTTGCGTTTACAAATCAATAATGTGTTAAAACCTTATTTAAATGTCATCGATACCATCATTACAGAAGGGATGGAAGAAAAAGTTTTTCGGAAAAATTTGAATTTACGACTTGTTCGTCAGATGATTTTTGGTACACTAGATGAAACGGTTACAAATTGGGTGATGAAAGATAGAAAGTACAATCTTGTTGATTTAGCAACGGAAGTTCATACATTATTAACAGAAGGACTTCAATCAAAGTAGTAGAACAATAAAACAAAGGGGGATGAAGTTTGACGAACACACTATTTTTGGAAGCGAATCATTCTATTGCTTATGTAACGATCCAAAGTCCGCCAGCAAACGCTTTATCTAGTATTCTATTAAAAGATTTGGAAGCAGTGTTGAATAAGATAGAGGGAGATTCAAGTATAAAGGCGATTGTTTTAAAAGGAGAAGGGAAATTTTTTTCAGCAGGAGCAGACATAAAAGAATTTACAGCTTTGCAACAAGCATCTGACTATGAATCTATGGCAAAACGAGGGCAAGATTTGTTTGCTCGCATGGAAACGTTCCACATTCCCATTATTGCCGCTATTCATGGTGCTGCTCTTGGCGGAGGACTGGAGCTTGCTATGGCTTGCCATATGAGAATTATAACGAAGGAGGCAAAACTTGGTTTACCTGAAATAACATTAGGTATTATACCAGGTTTTGCTGGTACACAACGTTTGCCGCACTTTGTTGGTTCGGCTAAAGCGTATGAAATGATATTGACTGGAGAGCCAATCAATGGGGAAGAAGCATATTCTTATGGCTTGGCAAATAAAGTAGTGGAAGAAGACGCATTGGAAGAAGAAGTAAAACAGTTAACTGAAAAAATAGTTTCTAAGAGCAAATTAACTATTCAGCAAATCATGCGTTTAATTCCCTATGCAAAGACTAGTTTATTTGCAGAAGGAGTATCAGAAGAAGCAAAAGCATTTGGCGAAATTTTTGGATCTGAGGATGCGAAAGAAGGCGTGCAAGCATTCATTGAAAAACGGAAACCGAACTTCCAGGATAACTAAACAAAAAGGAGGAGCAATAATGGAAATTTATGTGTTACTCAAGAAAACATTTGATACAGAAGAAAAAATTAACGTATCAAACGGGCAAATTGAAGATGAAGGTGCTGAATTTATTATTAATCCATACGACGAGTATGCCGTTGAGGAAGCCATTAAACAACGGGATGAGCATGGAGGTGAAGTCACCGTTGTAACAATTGGAGATGAAGATTCAGAAAAACAATTACGTACTGCTTTAGCAATGGGGGCAGATAAAGCAGTGTTAATAAATACAGAAGATGATGTAGAAGATGGTGATCAATATACAACAGCAAAAATTTTGGAAGCGTTTTTTGAGGATAAAGAACCTGACTTAATCCTTGCTGGAAATGTAGCTATTGATGAAGCAAGTGGGCAAGTAGGTCCGCGACTTGCAGATGCACTAGATATCCCATATGTGACAACGATTACAGACTTAAAGGTTAGTGGAGATACAGCTACCGTGGAAAAAGATGTGGAAGGAGATGTGGAAATAGTAGAAACAACTCTGCCACTATTGGTGACCTGCCAACAAGGGCTAAACGAACCAAGGTATCCTTCACTTCCAGGAATAATGAAAGCAAAAAAGAAGCCATTAGAAGAACTGGAAATAGACGATTTAGACTTAGATGAAGATGACGTAGAAGCGAAAACGAAAACAGTAGATATCTTCTTACCGCTGGAGAAGGAAGCTGGCAAGGTACTAGAAGGTGAACCACAAGAGCAAGTAAAAGAACTTGTTACATTATTGAAAACGGAAGCGAAAGTACTGTAATTTTAAGACAGAGAGGAGTAATGAACTTGAGTGAAAAAATAGTAGTAATTGGAGAAGTGAAAGATGGTGTATTACGAAATGTTTCTTTTGAAGCGATAGCAGCAGCAAAAAAGGTTACCGCTGATGGTGAAGTAGTTGGTGTAGTATGCGGTAATGGTGAAATGTCTTCATTAGGAAAAGAAATGATTCATTATGGAGCAGACCGTGTAATAACAGTAACACATGAAAACTTAAAAAATTACACCTCGGAAGGATATGGTCAAGCGGTAATGGCTGTTGTCGAGGAAGAATCTCCACAAGTAATTGTGATGGGGCATACATCCATAGGAAAAGACCTTACGCCAAAGCTAGCGAGTAAGCTAAATACTGGACTCATTTCAGATGCAGTAGACATTGAAATAGCTGATGATCAAGTTCAATTTGTCCGTCCTATCTATTCTGGAAAAGCATTTGAGAAGAAAGTTATTACGGATGGTTTAACATTTTTCACTATTCGCCCTAATAATATTGCAGCCCTAGATAAAGATACATCCAGATCGGGAGATGTAACTGACAAAGCAGTTGAAATTACTAGTATTCGCACGGTTATTAAAGATGTAATAAGAAAGGCTTCTGAGGGTGTTGATTTATCTGAAGCAAATGTAATTGTAGCTGGTGGTCGCGGTGTGAAAAGTGAAGAAGGATTTAAACCTCTCTATGAATTAGCCGAAGTATTAGGGGGTGCAGTAGGAGCTTCACGAGGTGCTTGTGATGCAGAATACTGTGATTACTCCTTACAAATTGGGCAAACAGGAAAGGTTGTTACGCCAGATTTATACATTGCAGTTGGTATCTCTGGTGCCATTCAACATTTGGCAGGTATGTCAAATTCCAAAGTAATTGTAGCTATTAATAAAGATCCAGAAGCGACCATCTTTAATATAGCAGACTACGGTATTGTTGGAGATTTGTTTGACATCATTCCACTTTTGATTGAGGAAGTGAAGAAAGCAAAAGTAGGAACAGGGGCTTAGAAGAAAAAGGTGCTAACGATACTAAAATAAGGATAGCCAATGCTCCGGAAACTCTCTCTATAGAAGTCAAAGAACTGATCGCTTTCCACATGCTGTGGCAAAGCAAACACATCTTTTCCTGAAAGTATAGAATTTCATTTTCTCTCCATAGAGCCTTGCCGTTAGTTTCATCTTTTTAAGGTGGGGAGATTTCCGGAGCAATATTATTATGCTTACATATAAGGGAAACAAAGGAAACATATGAATTGATTTTTAGGTTTTAGAAATGATATAAACAATGCATAAGCAAATAATTAGGATGCTTATCTAAACGATGATATACTCAACGTAATAAGCGAGAAAGCTTTATCTAAGTCAAGGAGGAATGAAAGAATGGCAATTATCAATGCTACTGATCAGACGTTTGCCAAAGAGACTGCAGAAGGTTTAGTGCTAGCAGATTTTTGGGCGCCATGGTGTGGACCATGTAAAATGATTGCACCAGTATTGGAAGAAATTGATGGTGAAATGTCTGAAAAAGTTCAAATTGTAAAATTAGATGTTGACGAAAACCAAGAAACAGCAGGTAAATTTGGTGTGATGAGTATTCCAACATTGTTGTTATTTAAAGATGGTCAAGTCGTTGACCAAGTAATCGGTTTTCAGCCGAAAGAAGCATTAGTTGATTTAATTAACAAACATGCTTAACAAATGGTATACTATTCTTTAGAATAGAAGATGAAGAATCCCTTGTTGCTAAATAGTGACAAGGGATTTTCTAGAGTCTTACATGGTAGAACATGTCTGTTAAAGGAATGAATGTAGATGAACCAAAGTATAAAAGATAAACTAGCGGTTTTACCAGCAAAGCCAGGCTGTTACTTGATGAAGGATAAATATGAAAGCGTCATTTATGTTGGAAAGTCAAAAGTATTAAAGAATCGGGTGCGTTCTTACTTTACTGGAGCACATGATCGAAAAACGCAACGTTTAGTGCAAGAGATTGAAAGTTTTGAGTATATTGTAACTTCTTCCGAGATAGAAGCACTTATTTTAGAAATGAATTTAATTAAAAAATATGATCCTAAATATAATGTTATGCTCAAAGACGATAAGTCTTACCCTTACTTAAAAATTACTTCTGAACGCCATCCAAGGTTGCTAATTACGAGGAAAATAAAGAAAGATAAAGGCAAATACTTTGGTCCTTATCCAAATGTTATCGCGGCGAGAGAAACAAAAAAATTATTGGATCGACTTTACCCTCTTAGAAAATGCAATAACCTTCCTGGGCGACCTTGCTTGTACTATCATATGGGCCAATGTTACGCCTGTAGTAACAATCCGCCTACAAAAGAAGAATATGCAGCAATTGTCCAAAATGTATCATCTTTTTTACATGGTGGATATAAAGCAATAAAAAAAGACTTAACGAAGAAAATGCAGCAAGCGAGTGAAGCGTTGAATTTTGAAAGAGCGAAGGAATTAAGAGATCAAATTCATCACATTGAGTCTGTCATGGAACAACAGAAGATGACGTTAAACGACCAAGCAGATAGGGATATTTTTGCATATAGTTATGACAAAGGATGGATGTGCATCCAAGTATTTTTTATTCGTCAAGGGAAGTTGATTGAACGAGATATAGCTGTTTTTCCTTTTTTCGATGAAGCTGAAGAAACATTTATTAGTTATGTTGGCCGTTTTTATCTCCATCAAAACCATCCGAAGCCAAAACAAATTCTTGTTCCTCTTGGTACCAATACAGAACTATTGAAAGATTTACTTGAGGTGGATGTGCATACGCCATATCGTGGAAGAAAAAAAGAATTAGTGAAGCTAGCGGAAGAAAATGCACGCATTTCGTTAAATGAGAAATTCTCTATTATTGAGCGAGACGAAGAAAGAACAATTGTAGCTGTAGAGCGCTTAGGAGAAACTCTTAATATTGAAACACCGCATCGAATAGAAGCATTTGATAATTCCAACATTCAAGGGACTGATCCAGTTTCTGCGATGGTTGTTTTTATAGACGGTAAGCCAGCTAAGAATGAGTATCGTAAATACAAAATTCGCAATGTTGATCGACCGGATGATTATGAAACAATGAGAGAAGTTATTAGAAGGCGTTACACGAGAGTTTTAAAAGATAAACTTCCATTACCAGGTTTAATTATTGTAGACGGTGGAAAAGGTCAAATGAGTGCCGCGTTGGATGTGCTAGAAAATGAGTTAGGGCTAGACATTCCTTTATGTGGTCTAGCAAAAGATGATCGTCATAAAACAAGTGAGCTTTTATATGGTTTTCCACCTCAAATTATAGATTTAGATCGCAAATCGAATGAATTTTATCTTGTCCAAAGGGTGCAGGAAGAAGTGCATCGTTTTGCCATTACCTTTCATCGTCAATTACGTGGGAAAAACGTTGTACAATCTGAATTAGATAATATTTTAGGTATTGGTCAAAAAAGAAGAAGACTGTTGCTAACACATTTTAAAACAATTACGGAAATAAAACAAGCTAGTATGGACGACCTGATAAAATTGGGTATTCCACGTGACGTCGCTGAAAATATTATTACCCATTTTCAAGCAGCTAACATAGAAAAGCAGTAGCGCCATGATCTGGCAATCTACTGCTTTTTTACTGGCGGACATTTAAGGTGCGTGTCCAAAGGGTATTAAAAGATCAAGGATCTCGGTCGGATCTTGCTTTTTTGCACCAACGAAATGTTTCTATAACAATGTATAGTAAAAAATTTGTAGTATAGGGGGTTAAGAGCTCTTGTTTCAAGCAGGCTAATGAAAGCTGCTATTTTTGTATTATTTCTATTAATCCACCGAAAACATGGCTTTAAACTCAACTTGATGAATTCTTTTATTAATCGTTTCTACGCACTCGCAATCTCTGTTTTCAATTATATGTAGAGCTTCTGCTAAAAAACCAGCTTCTAGACGAAAATCAGTAGAAAATGAAGCTTGTAATCGTGACGCAACTGCATCAGACATCAATTGAAAGGTCATTGATTTACGTTTATCTTTTACAACTTCTAATCGCCCGAAGCCTAAAAGTGTGAAAATATGTATGACATCATCTACGGTTTGTATATCAAACTTTCTGGCAAGTTTTCTCCCCATGAAATATAACAGGGTTGGAGATTCTTCACCTAGTAATTCTGGTAAACTAACATATCGTAAAATATCAAAGCCGACACCTTCTGTATGTAATGCTTCTAAATCGTGAACGGATATAACCGTTGTTTGTTGGTTTGTCATTCCATGTCATCCTCTCTGAAATACCCGTAAAGTAAGGGTAAATAAACATCTTCCTACAATGAACATTTTTTCTTCATAATGAATACTTTAAAAGTTAAAGCTTGCAGCTCTCTCTTAATAGTAAACGACGAGTGGTTATAGAGCGTACTTTTAGTTTACACTATAGAAAAGTATAAAAAGTTGTAAGGTATATAGAATAAGAAAAACTACAGCTTTCGTCATAAAAATTGGCGACAAGCCAAGTTTTTCTAATACTTTTTCCTTTTGTAGTAGTACTTAATAATTACATCATTCCATGATTTGAAGACCATCATTTACGTTGATTTCACTACCATATGTATGTAGCTTGTTATATTATCTTAAATAATTTTAGTACGTGCAAGTCACAAATCTTTGAGCTTCTACTAGTTTATCATACTTAAGATGCTTCCTAAATGCTAGAAAATATATAAATGGGCAAGGTGTATGCATTAAAATAAATTTTTTGAAAAAGTACAAGTAATGGGAATACTTTTAACGCATGCAAAAATAGAAATAAAGGTACCGTTTTCTTGACGCTTGCAATAGTTAGAAGTACAATAAACATGTCACAATTGTACAACGTCAACTCGCCGTACTTCCTTTAAGAGTTGAACTTTTAAATATGTACAACACTATGAAACTAATTAATGATCAAATTAAAGGGGGGGAACACATTGACAGAGCATCGTGAGTTTCTAACAAGAAGAGTGCACTCGTTATTAGGTGTAATTCCAATAGGTCTTTTTTTGGTTCAACATTTAGTGGTGAATCATTTTGCTGTTTATGGAGAAGAGAATTTTAATAAAGCAGCCGATTTTATGCACAGTCTACCATTTAGACTCGTATTGGAATTCGGGGTTATTTTTATTCCAATTTTGTTTCATGCTATTTTAGGGGTATATATTGTATTTGTAGCACGAAGCAACACGAAAAGATATAATTTTTTCCGTAATTGGATGTTCTTATTACAGCGAATAACGGGTATTATTACGTTTGTCTTTGTTGTTTGGCATGTGTGGGAGACAAGAATACAGTTAGGATCACAAGGAGCCGACTATAGCCTAATGGAAGGGATTCTTTCCAATCCATTTATGTTCTGGTTCTATATGATTGGTGTCCTATCTACTATTTTCCATTTTGCCAATGGATTATGGAGCTTCTGTGTGACTTGGGGTATTACACAAACACCTAAATCACAAAAAGTAGTTACATATGCAACTGTAGTTGTTTTCTTAGCACTAAGTTATGTCGGTGTAAGAACAATTCTTACATTTGCTTACGGTATTTAATTCAAAGGAACAGGGAGTGGGTGACAAGTTATGAGTAAACGGAAAATTGCCATAGTTGGCGGAGGTTTAGCTGGCTTAATGGCAACAATAAAAGCAGCAGAAGCAGGAGTAAGTGTTGATTTATTTTCCATTGTTCCTGTAAAGCGCTCTCACTCTGTATGTGCTCAAGGTGGAATAAATGGTGCAGTTAATACTAAGGGAGAAGGGGATTCTCCTTGGCTTCACTTTGATGATACAGTGTACGGTGGAGATTTCTTAGCAAACCAACCGCAAGTAAAAGCGATGTGTGATGCAGCGCCTGGAATTATTCATATGTTTGATCGGATGGGTGTTATGTTTAACCGCACACCTGAAGGATTGCTAGATTTTCGTCGTTTTGGTGGAACGCAAATGCATAGAACAGCTTATGCTGGAGCAACAACAGGACAACAATTACTTTATGCGGTGGATGAGCAAGTTCGTCGTTATGAGGTAGAAGGTCTTGTGACAAAATATGAAAACTGGGAATTTGCGCGGGCAGTTATTGATGAAGAAGGTGTTGGTAGAGGGATTGTAGCTCAAAATGTGAAAACGCATGAGATAAAAGCATTTCCATCTGATGCAACCATTTTTGCTACTGGTGGTCCTGGAATTATCTTTGGTAAATCTACTAATTCTATGATTAATACTGGATCTGCTGCAAGTAAGTTGTACCAGCAAGGTGCAAAATATGCCAATGGTGAATTTATTCAAATTCATCCTACAGCTATTCCTGGTGATGATAAATTACGATTAATGAGTGAGTCTGCCCGTGGTGAAGGGGGCAGAATTTGGACATATAAAGATGGAGAACCTTGGTATTTCTTAGAGGAAAAATATCCAGCTTATGGTAACCTCGTACCAAGAGATATCGCCACACGTGAAATTTTTGACGTATGTGTGAACCAAAAACTTGGTATAAATGGCGAGAATATGGTGTATTTGGATCTATCACATAAAGATCCAAAAGAGCTTGATATAAAACTAGGCGGAATTATTGAGATATATGAGAAATTTGTTGGCGAAGATCCTCGAAAAGTGCCGATGAAAATCTTCCCTGCTGTCCATTATTCCATGGGCGGACTGTGGGTCGATATTAATCAAATGACTAATATCCCTGGTATTTTTGCTGCAGGAGAATGTGATTATTCGCAGCATGGTGCTAACCGTCTTGGTGCTAATTCATTATTGTCTGCTATTTATGGAGGAGCTGTTGCTGGTCCAAAGGCAATGGAATATATAGAAGGTTTAGAGAAGCATGTCGATGATTTGCCATCTCATTTATTTGAAGAGAATGTAAAAGTGGAACAAGACCACTTTGAAAAATTAATGAACATGGATGGCGAAGAAAATGCTTATCAGCTTCATAAGGAACTTGGTCAGTGGATGACTGATAACGTAACCGTAGTGCGTGATAATAAAAAATTATTGCAAACAGATGAAAAGATTCAAGAACTACTGCAACGTTTTGAAAACATTAATATTAATGATACCTCTCGTTGGAGTAACCAAGGTGTTATGTTTACACGTCAGTTGGAAAACATGCTTCATTTAGCACGTGTTATTACACAAGGCGCTTATAATCGGAATGAGAGCCGTGGTGCTCATTATAAACCTGAATTCCCAGATCGAAATGATGAAGAGTGGTTGAAAACAACGATTGCAGAATTTGACGTGGAAGAAAAAGCACCTAAATTTTCTTATGAGGATGTAGATATTTCATTAATCAAACCTCGTAAGCGTGACTACACGAAAAAAAGTGAAGGGAGTAAGTAAGAATGGCTGATAATAAAACAGTTACTTTTATTATAACTCGACAAGACAGCCCTGATTCTAACTCCTATACAGAAACGTTTAAAATACCTTATAAGCCAAATATGAACGTTATTTCTGCATTGATGGAAATTAGACAAAATCCGGTTAATGCAAATGGAGAGAAAACAACACCAGTTCAGTGGGATATGAACTGTCTTGAGGAAGTATGTGGTGCATGTTCCATGGTGATTAATGGGGTAGCAAGACAGTCTTGTGCAGCACTTGTAGATCAGCTTGAACAGCCGATCCGACTAGAACCAATGTCAACATTTCCAGTTGTTCGCGATCTAATTATCGATCGTAACCGCATGTTCGATGCGTTAAAGCAAGTGAAAGCTTGGATACCACTTGATGGTACACATGATTTAGGAGCAGGTCCACGTATGCCTGAAAAGAAACGGCAATGGGCATATGAATTATCGAAATGTATGACTTGCGGTGTTTGTCTAGAAGCTTGCCCAAATGTCAATGATAAATCCAATTTCATTGGTCCAGCAGCTATTTCGCAGGCTCGTTTGTTTAATGCACATCCAACTGGAGAAATGAATGCAAGTGAACGTTTAAATGGGTTGATGGAAGATGGAGGTATAGATGGTTGTGGAAACTCGCAAAACTGTGTACAAGTTTGCCCTAAAGGCATTCCACTGACGACTTCTATTGCTGCCATGAACCGAGCAACAAATATCCAAGCGTTTAAAAACTTTTTTGGAAGTGACAACGCACATTAATTTAATTAGCTATACTAACGACCCTCTGCCTCTAAGAAGGCTGAGGGCTGTTTTTCACTAATAATTATGAGAAATTTTAGAATGATGATTATATTTACTTTGAATAGAAGTGGGTTAAGAGCTGACTTTAAAAATTAAAATTTGTACTGCAAAAAAAGCAATTTGAAGGTTTTAGTGTAGGAAAAATGACAACGTTCATCGCTACGAATAAATTCTAAGACTACGTGAAGATTCTTTTATAGCTAAATGTTTGTGTGCGTGTTACGTTAAATTTTTTAGCAATCAAACTAGCGGCATGTTGCGGCGGAGGTAGTAGATTAAATGAATTGACTGTGACAAGCTTATATTTGTCCAATCCCATACATTATTTTTTTAAAGAGGTGAAAATGTGCGAATATCTTATATTGACAATTTAAATGAGTGGAGTAAAACTTTTTCCTTTTCTATACCAGTTACGATTCGTTTTTCTGAGACAGACTTATTTGGTCATATGAACAATACTACTGCGTTTATTTATTTTGAGCAGGCAAGAATTGAATTTTTGAAGGCTACAGGTGTTTTTGATGGGAATACGAATACAGAGGGAATACCAGTAGTATCTGATTTACAATGCGATTTTTTAAAGCAACTGTACTTTGATCAAACTATCCAAGTGTATGTGAAAGCACATCATGTTGGTAGATCTTCTGTAGATATACATTATATGGTTTTAGATGATAAACAAGAAATTGCTTTGACTGGAAGAGGAAGACTTGTATACATTCATGCAAAAACAGGCAAGCCAATATCATTAGGAGAATCAATGAGAATAGCTTTGGCGCAAAAGTAAACAGAAATAGTATACGTTATATTAGAGAGAGTCGATTTTACAAGTTGCAGAACGTTGTAATCGATCTCTTTTTTAAATTTAGAGAATAAAGTGGTGGCATTAATCTTGTTAATAAAAAACCCCTCATTTTCTAAATATACAGTTAAATTTGTTTCGGGAAGTAGTGTTCTTCTTCCAGCATGTGAATGGTAGCCTAGATGCTTTTCATTTGTCTTTTCCTTTTCGTCAGTTACTAAAAGTGGCGATTACTTAAGAAACCTCCACTTCAAGCAATCTACAAGGTGGTAAGTAAAGGGATTAGTTCACAAGATTTTTGTGACCCCTCATAAATGTACGCACCGTTTAATTGCTTTTACATAAGCTATTATTGACTAAATAATTTCCCTTCATTTTGCAGCTCTATTGACAGCAAGGAGGGGTTACCATTTGAAGGACAACGAGTATAAACCGAAGCAATTATTAACTAAACGGGAAAAAGAAGTATTTGAACTATTAGTTCAGGATAAAACCACAAAAGAAATTGCCCAGGAATTATTCATATCAGAAAAAACTGTCCGAAACCATATTTCAAATGCTATGCATACCAATTGCAAATGTGATTCCCTGTTTTATTGCTAAATGTTTTACCAAAGTAGGCGTTAAATACTCTCCGCCTATAGGCGCAGGATGTTTGACGCTTTTTAATGGATAGACTTTAATTTTTGATACCGCACTATTTAAAGATATTTTACCGCTTTGCTTCCATTTCTTCTACCGTATTTCCTACTCTATTTTTTTATTTCAAAGTTATATTAAATAGTCTGCTGTGCTACTTCTGTTCCTAAAAAGATTATATAAGAAAAAACAGCTAATATTACGAATATAAAATTAAAATAGTTTGCTTGACTTTTAACTTTAAAGTTAATACAACGCTACTAATATATAAATGAAATATAAGATATCATCGTTAAATCGCTATTAAAGTTCGAACGAAACTATTATATATAAAGTTTTAAAAAAACCGAAAATACTTAAAACAATTGCTTCTTTGCTGATTTGCTTTTTTGACTAAACTTCACTATAATTGATTATGATAATCATTATCAATTATAGTGAATGATGAGGTGAACTTTTTAATTTAAGGGAAATAATATATCAAAATACAGTTTAGGAGAGTCGAATTGTCATGCGATATGATAATCAAAAGCTATGGTTAATGTTGTTTGCGTTGCTTATTACATTAGTCTTAGCAGCTTGTAGTAGTGATAATGTTGCTAAGAATCAAACGGAAAAGGATAAGAGAGAGTTAGTAGTATCAATGGGAGAGCGTATCCCTCACGAATTCGACCCTAAGAAACGCTGGGGAATGTATAACGAGGCTCGTATTATTCATAGTACATTGTTAAAGAAAACACCAGATTTAGAAGTAGAAGGAGATTTTGCCAAGGGTTACACGATTTCTGAAGATGGTAAGCAATGGACGTTTGACTTACATAATAATTTTAAGTTTTCTAATGGCGATCCTGTGACAGCAGAAGATGTGAAGTTTTCATACGAAACGTTAATAGAAGACGGTAAGCATTGGGATTTATCATTTGTCGATAAGATTGAAATCCCTGATAAGAATAAAGTTATATTTTACTTAAGTGAGCCACGTTCAACTTTTTGGGCGCAATTAACA
Source organism: Virgibacillus sp. (assembly GCF_013393565.1). Lineage (NCBI taxonomy): Bacteria > Bacillati > Bacillota > Bacilli > Caryophanales > Bacillaceae > Virgibacillus > Virgibacillus sp. The sequence goes on along the minus strand of NZ_JABXHF010000031.1, from coordinate 7,888 downwards.
GAAGTTCCTATATTGCCTAGAAAACATTATGACGAAAACTATTCTCAAAATCCAATTGGTTCGGGGCCATATATGGTTACTCAGTATGATAAAGATGAGCAAGCTATATTTGAAGTGAACCCACATTGGCATGGCAAGGAACCATACTTTAAAAAATGGACGTGGGTCACATTAGATGAAAACACTGCTTTAGCTGCTGCAAAATCAGGTGAAGTGGATATGATTTATGCACTTCCAGAATTTGCTGATACTAAAATTCCTGGGTGGAAACTTTTTGAGTATGAGTCTAATGACGTGCGAGGCTTGTCTCTGCCGTATGTGAAGCCAGGAGAAGTTGAGTCTGCTGATGGTTATCCTGTTGGTAATGAAGTAACGAGTGATGCCGCTATTCGCAAAGCGTTGAATATTGGATTGAATCGACAAGAAATTGTGGACACGGTCTTAAATGGTCATGGAGCACCAGCTTATTCGATTGTTGATGGTATGCCATGGTGGCATGAAGAAACTGCAATTGAAGACAATCGAGTCGAAGAAGCAAGTGAGCTATTAGAGAAAGCAGGTTGGAAGCTAAATAAAGATGGAATTCGCGTAAAAGGAGATACCAAAGCGCAATTTGATTTGTATTATCCTACAAATGACAAATTACGGACTAATGTAGCTATTGTTGCAGCAGAACAGGCTAAAGCATTAGGTATTACAATTAATTTAATAGGGAGTAATTGGGATGAAATGGTGACTAAATCACATAGTGACTCTTTAATATATGCTGGTGGACGTCATCACCCTAACCAATTTTATACGTCACATGATTTAAAGTTAGCAGGTCACGGATGGACAAATATTACTTTTTATCATAATCCTGTTGTATTAGATTATATGGATAAAGCAATCAGTTCAACGGACTTAGAAGAAGCTAATAAATATTGGAAGCTAGCACAATGGGATGGCAAAGAAGGTGCAAGTGTATTAGGCGATTTACCAAATGCATGGTTAGTTCGTATTAATCATACGTATTTAGGTGATAAGCGTATTAATGTTGGTAAACAACCGATTCATAGTCATGGTCATGACTGGGCATTATTGCATAATATTGCTGAGTGGACTTGGGATGAAGACGCTAAATAGTAATGGTAGGGGATGTATATACATCCCTTACTTAAAAGTTTAAGGAGTAGTTTATTGTGAATCCTAGAATAAAGCAAGTAGTGCAAGTTGTTTTAAGAGGCATTTCGTTACTTATAGGGCTATCAATACTGACCTTTATTTTAATGAAAAACTCCCCAGTAGATCCTGTTATGGCAAGTGTTGATTATGACACTTCAATAACTCCGGAGCAGTATGCAGCAATTGAACAGCATCTTGGTTTGGATAAGCCTGTGACGATTCAATATTTTATGTGGTTGGAACGCCTACTTTCAGGTGATATGGGAAATTCTTTAATTCATCATGCACCCGTTAGTACAATTATTAAAGATAAAGCGAGAGCTTCAGCTGCATTGATGTTGATATCTTGGTTTCTTTCGGGTGTGCTAGGCATTATTTTAGGTACTATTGCAGCACTATATCGTGGTAGATTAATAGATAAAATGATTCGGTGGTTATCGTACTTACAAGTTTCTGTTCCTACATTTTGGTTAGGGTTAATTATCTTATTAGTGTTTTCTGTAGGGTTAGGTTGGTTCCCCATAGGTATATCAGCACCTATAGGTGTCGTCGCTGAAGATGTTTCGCTTATTGAAAAAATACATCATTTGATATTGCCTGTATTAACACTGAGTATTTTAGGTATCGCTAATGTTGCTTTACACACAAGAGAAAAAATGATACTCGCATTAAACAGTGAGTATGTACTATTTGCGCATGCTAGAGGAGAAAGTAAGTGGCAAATTCTAAAAAATCATGCATTTCGTAATGCCATAGTGCCAGCTATTACGATTCAATTTGCTTCTTTTGGTGAGTTATTCGGAGGCTCGGTGCTTGCAGAGCAGGTATTTTCATATCCTGGTTTAGGATCAGCTTTAACAGAAGCAGGGTTAAAAAGTGATACGCCATTATTATTAGGTATTGTCATTGTTGGTGCATTATTTGTGTTCTTCGGTAACTTGATTGCAGATATTATTAATGCAGCAATTAATCCGCAATTAAAAAGAGGAGGGATATAAATGGAGGCGGCAACAAATTTAAAACAAAAGCTGATTATTAGCGTAGCCTTTTCTAGTGGTATGATTGTATGTATTCTTTTTTTGAGTATGTTATTGGATGGTACCAACTTGCTGACAGATGCCACACAAAAAAGTCAGCCTCCGAGTCTACACCATATATTTGGTACGGATTGGCTAGGAAGAGATATGTTTATTAGAACGATTGAAGGGCTTAGCTTTTCCATGTTAGTGGGTGTTATTGGCTCATTGGTGGGTGTAGTGCTTGCAATTGGACTTGGTGTTTCAGCTGCGATGTTCGGAAAAAAGGTAGATAGTTTTATTTCGTGGTTAATTGATTTATTTATCGGTATGCCACATTTAATTTTTATGATATTAATTTCGTTTGCTGTTGGTAAGGGAGCCTTAGGCGTAATTGTAGCTGTAGGTTTAACTCATTGGCCTACTTTAGCCCGTGTTATACGAAATGAAGTAGATGCAATTAAAAGTGCTGATTATATTAAAATATCCAAAAATATAGGTAAGACAAGCTTTTATATTTTACATAAGCATATTTTGCCAGTTATTTTCCCACAAATCATGATAGGTTTTTTATTGCTTTTCCCACATGCGATTATACATGAAGCATCCATGACATTTTTAGGTTTTGGATTATCTGCACAGGTACCATCTATAGGTTTAATTTTGTCAGAAGCTGTTAAGCATATTTCATTAGGCGACTGGTGGTTAGCTGTATTTCCAGGCGTACTGCTTATATTGCTGGTAAAAAGCTTTGATAATATTGGTGAATCCTTAAAACTTATATGGATGCCTCCAACAACCAAGTTATAGAAAGGTGTAGTTTGAAAGAATGTAAACATCTTTATAAATAAAAAAGCGCATAGCCAAACAAGCCTGTACAAGAGGCTGGAAGTTGGTAACCTTAAGGTTTCTAAATTTGGATTAGCAAGGATATCATGAATAATTTTCATGGAAATTACACCACTGGAAATCATAATGTTGGAAGCGATAAGCGAGTTCTTTTTCTCGCTTAATTTTAAATTGATTAATTTAAATTGATACCACATCACTCACGAATTTGATGAATCTCTAAAGACGGTGTAATACTAACTTGAATTAAACTGTGCTTGTGCAAATTACAAAGCCAAATGGAATCTTTTATATCGTTTTTCTTACTACGGATACCATTAACGTATTTTACGTTAGCGACGACAATATCACAATCGTTTTCCAATACATTAAACACAGGGTGTCAGCTTTTTTCTGTAGATTTTATATAGACATGGGCGCAAGATAGAGATTTTAACGAATTTCGAAGATGAAGTGAATCTCCTGTAAACGTCTTTGGTACTCATTAACCATCCTTTGGTTATGTAGTACCTACCGTTATGACAACAAATTTTTTTGGTCATTAATTCCATAGCAAATTTAATAAACAATCTTTAGCATAAACAAATTCTCACCTAATTTAATAGTGAATAATAAAGACAAGACATTGACTGTTTGCTACGTAATAAACTGGAATTGTTTATAAAAGGATTAATTTACGTGCTCATTGCCATACTTATTTGCACCTAAAAATGGAAAATGGCTAGTATACGGGCGCAAAGTAAAAAACTGTACCACTCAACTCCCTGTGCTCAGTAGTGTAGCTGCCTATCAGTTATATTATAGCAACTTTTTCGGGGGAGGAAGAATTACTTTCATTAATTTTTGTGCCTTAAGTACAGTGAAAGGAATGATACTTAGTATGAACGAACCATTTTTATCGATACGTGATTTACATATTTCATTTTCGCGATATACACCTAAACTAACTATTGAGCAGATTACACCAGTCCGCTCATTGAATATAGAGATTTATAGAGGTGAGATTTTAGCTGTAGTGGGTGCTAGTGGTTCAGGAAAAAGTTTGTTAGCACATGCTATTATGGGGATCTTACCCTCAAATGCTAAGATGTCTGGAGAGATCTATTATGATGGTCAACCACTTACGCCAAAAAAGATTAAACAGTTGCAAGGTGAAAAAATAGCTTTCATTCCACAATCTATTAACTATTTAGATCCCTTAATGAAAGTGAAGAAACAGGTGCAAATTGGTTTGCCTAAGAAGGGTAAGAAAAAAATTCAAGAATCGTTGTTTGAGGCATATGATTTACAAAAGCAAGACGGTGATTTATACCCTTTTCAACTATCAGGGGGTATGCTCCGCCGTGTGCTGTTTGCAACTAGTGTTAGAGATAGCGTAAAGTTAGTAATCGCGGACGAACCTACACCTGGTATCCATGCTGAAGCTTTAGATAAGGTGCTAAAGCAACTACGTGTATTTGCTGATAACGGTATGGCAGTACTACTCATTACACATGATATTCTATCTGCGCTATCTATTAGTGATCGAGTAACTATAATGAAGGATGGTACTGCGCTTGAAACAGCATCTGCTAATAAGTTTGAAGGAAGAGGGGAGCAGTTAAAAACATCCTATGCGAAGGCGTTGTGGCGAGCATTGCCTACTAATGATTTTTTGAATGCGGAGGGCTTAGATAATGTTACAATGTGAAAATATTGGATTTTCATATGATAACCAAAGCTGGCTTTTTGAGGGTGTATATTTAACTGTTAAACCAGGAAAAGTTGTAGGTATCTCTGGGATGAGTGGCTGCGGTAAAACAACGTTAGCTAAAGTGCTTGCAGGCCATTTACCTTATCAAAAAGGAAGAATTTTGATTAACCAAGATATAGTAGACAAAAAAGATTTTAATCCAGTACAGCTTATATTGCAACATTCGGAAAAATCTGTGAACCCATATTGGAAAATGAAAGATATTTTAGCTGAAAGTTATATCCCATCAATGGAGCTGTTAGAGCAATTTGGTATAAAGGAAGAGTGGTTATCGCGTTGGCCGATAGAGCTATCAGGTGGTGAGCTTCAACGATTTTCGATTGTACGAGCGCTACACTTAAAAACTAAATATATTATTGCAGATGAAATCACAACGATGTTTGATAGTATAACGCAAGTGCAGATTTGGAGAGCTCTATTAAATATTTGCCAAAAGAGAAAGCTGGGGTTAATTGTTATTAGTCATGAAATGGATATTTTAACTAAAATTTGTGATGAAATATACACTATGCAGGAGTTGAAGAAAAGTATAATAGATAGATGAGACCCTCTAATCTCGATTTACAAAAAACTTATTGACACATCCTGTTAAACCGACTATGATTCTATCATTAATAGCTTCTTCAATACTAAATAGCGAAGAGTCAATGTTCTTTATATAAAAGATAACTAATAAAAATTAACTGAAAAACAAGTAAAAAATCAAGCCATCTAAAATATAAGATTGGCTTGATTTTATAATTATGGTTGTACCTTAACTAAAATCTTTGCTTGGCTCTTGTCACTATCTAATAGTTTTATACCGTCTTCTACGATTTGATCTAAAGCAATTTTTTTAGTAACAACTTTTTTCACGTCAAGGACACCTGAAGCGATTAAAGCAATTACTTCAGGAAATATATTTCTATAAGCTAATGTAGAAGTAATGTTAGCTTCTTTAAAAGTAAGTTGTAAAATATCTACTTTTACAGGTTCAGGAATTATAGAAAGCACCATTACCTCTCCACCTTTTTTCACTGAAGATAATGCGTTTCCTAGCGTAACTCCAACACCCGCAGATTCATATGCAACCTCAACGCCACCGTTAGATAATTTTAAAATTGTGTCTACAGAGTTCTCCTTAGCAGCATTGATTATATGGGTAGCTCCTACCTCTTGCGCTTTTATTAATCGTTCAGGAGACATATCGATTGCAAAAATGTCAGTTGCACCTGCAGCTTTAGCAGCCATGATTGTTAACAATCCTATTGGCCCTACTCCAAATACAGCGACCTTATCCCCTACCTTTAACTTACTATGCCTCACCGCATGCAGAGCAACAGCAGTCGGTTCAACAAGTGCACCTTCTTCAAGGGACACTTTCTCAGGGAGCTTGTGCAGCATATTCGGTTGTAATACAACGTATTCTGCAAACCCACCATTTGCGTTTAATCCGATAAATCCTACAGAATTACAAAGGTTATAATGATTTTCTTTACAATATTGACATTCTCCACAATAAATAAGCGGTTCAATTGCAACATGGTCACCAACTAAAAAATCAGATACGCCTTTTCCGACTTCTGTAATGACACCTGCAAATTCATGTCCCATTGTAAGAGGTGCCATTTCACCTGAAACAGGATGAGGCTCATTCTCTTGAACACCTGCACCATGGTAAGCATGTAAATCACTACCACAAATGCCTGCCCATTCAACTTTAATTTTTACCTTTCCAGGCTCAACTACAGGTTCATGTGTACTTTCAACACGCACGTCATACTTTCCATACCATACTGCCGCTTTCATGTATAACATCCCCTCATTTGTTTATGTTTACAGTATTATTACACTAGGATAAAATATTGAGTATAATATACCTATATACCTATTATAATAGTCAATTATAGTTTAATAAATTTAATTTTAATTATATCAACATAAGTGTTACTTAATGAAAGAGGGAAACGGATGAATATAGAACAATTAGAGCATATTGTAGAAGTTGCAAAAATGAAATCCATTTCAAAAGCTTCGGAAACTCTTCATATTACTCAATCAGGTATTAGTCAGTCTATATCTGCTTTAGAAAACGAATTAAATATTGAAATATTTAGGAGGTCCCGCATGGGTGCAGTTCCTACTGAAGTTGGGAAGAGAATCATCATCAAGGCTAATGACGTATTAAACAAAGTCAGAGAACTTAGGGAAGAAGCCGAAGACCAAACAAATACACTAACTGGCGAACTACGTTTAGCAGGAATGCCAGGAGTAACATCTACATTAGTTAAGATAGCTGCACAATTAAATAGAAAATACAGTAATCTTACAGTAGACATTAGTGAAAAAGGTTCCTTTGAAATTATGGAAGATTTCTTAGAGAATAATTTAGATGCAGGTTTTGTAGCAATGAGCGAGAAAATGATTCAACAGAGGACAGAACTTACTTTCGAATCTGTTATCGAAGGGAAGATGGTTCTTTGTGCATCACGAGACTCGTATCTTTCTAAAAAGAAATCACTTAGACCGGAAGAACTTAAAAACCAAACTTTTGTTTTATATCAAGATGATTATGTAAATTGCTTTGTACGTGATTTTTCTAATGTTTTTGGTGAGATTGATGTATTATTTTCTACGAATAACGGAGACGCAATTGTTACTGCTCTTACAGAGGGCATGGCAGTGACAATTGGTCACGATTACTCATTTTCTAATCATCCGCTCGTCTTATCGGGCGAGCTTATTATGATAGATATTGATAATTTTTCAGATCATGTTGTATACTTCGGATGGATCACCAAAAAAAACACATCATTATCACCAATTACTAAGGAAGCAATAAATAGATTTAACCAAGAACTCTTTATTAATTATTTATATTAATTTGATTTGTCAAATTAAGCGAGACAACATGCTTTTATCAAAATCCTGACCGACATAATCTATGAAACACTCCATTGGTGTTTTGTATTTCAATGATTTCCTTGGTATGTTATTCCGTCGGAGTGCAACCTCAGAAATATACTCTTGTGACACAGGATTAAAGTCCATTTCTTTTGGTAGCCCATTCTTTCTCAGAAGACCGTTGGAATGCTCATTTAGCCCCCTTTGGGATGGCGTTCCAGGA
>NZ_JABXHF010000030.1:0-35332 GCF_013393565.1 Virgibacillus sp. | reverse complement strand
ACGTAATACCGCCTCGATTCTTTCATCTAACGTATGTTTACTTCTTCTTTTAGACATAGAAAATGCCCCCAATATCGTAGTAAAGAGTTTTTATTATTTCTCTGTCTACCATATTGGGAGCATATCATCATATTGAACGAGGGCTATTTTTCTAACTATTGCTTTTTTGATAGTATGAAACGTTACTATAATTTGTTTAAATAGTCACGTTGGAAGATACACATACGTAACACATCGTGATACCTTCCATTTACAAAAAATTCTTCTTTTAAATCCGCTTCTACATAAAATCCTAGCTTTTTATAAATATGAATAGCTTTTTCATTTTGTTTATCAACAATGAGATATAATTTATGCAAGTTTAATGTTGAAAATGCATAGTCCATTGCTAATTGAGCAGCTGGAAGAGCGTAGCCATTACCTTGATGTTTTGGAGAAATTATAATTTCAAACTCTGCGTTTCTATGAACAAGATAATCAATATAAGCAATATCTACTAACCCTATTCTTTCTCCTTTACTTTCTATTATAAACCTCCGTAAATGCTCATCCTGTGCATGTTTTTCATACATTTCCTTTAATCTTGCAAACGAGTAGTATGGTTCTTCAAACCAATAAGACATAATAATTGGATCGTTTACCAATTCATGAATAAATGGTAAATCCTCTTCCTCTAAAGGCCGTAATCGTAAATCATGTTCCACTTTTCTATATACCTCCACAATTAATTTAAATAACGACGAGTTCTTTTAGAAATTCTCTCCCTCTAATTATATATGTTTACCTATAGAAAGAAAAAGATACTGCATTTCTACTTACTTATAAGTAGCGTTTTTCCAGGTTTTTAAAGACTTCTTCAACTAGTTATTTTATAGGAGCAAAATGATTGTACTGCATCATCGTTGCTACATTTGATTATCCTCAGTATTTCAGAAATACTCTTCTGATCATTATTTTAATCGTCCTTTTGCAAGAACAATAGGTTTTATGTCACTCATTGTAGCTTTGTATAATATGATATTTCCTGTTTGTTGTCTTCCATCGTTAATGGCTTCAGCATCAAAATTTTTATCTAATGCGATCGTCCATACAGCTTGATTCTCTTTCATTAGAACAATAGCAAGCGTCCCGTATTGAATAGTCTCCTCCCAACTAAATGTCTCTGAAGTGCCGTTTGTTATAACGGTAATTCCTTCTGGATGATTGATCACCTCAACTCCATCACCACGCCATTTACCACGCGTAACTGCTCCAACTTCATAATAAGATGTCCCATCCCCACGATCTCCATAGGTAGCTATAAATTGCTGTAAATTGTCATCTGAGGTTTTGTAAGTAACTGCCGCTATATCATTTGCTAGCCACTTTATCTTGGGTGAACTTTTCAAGTCTTCTGGAAGCGTTTGGTGAGGCATTGCCAAAATGCCGAATCTTGAACGATAATATGTAGCTGTTTGTGTGTTTGTCTGCTTTTTTATAACTAATACTTCTTTAAAATTAGGTGAAATGCTAATGATATTTCTTACTTGCTGATTAGTTGAAACAAGCATCCAAGTATTTACAATTGCAAATAACCCTAAGCAAACAACGACAAAAAGCCTCCACATCTTTGACAGACCTAGCAAAAACAAAAGCGCTAACGATAAAAAAACAGCAAAGCTTATATTAAAAAAATAAAATAGACGATTATCAGTATATTCTACCTGAGGATAAATAGTAGGAAGAAATAAAAAAACAATCTGGCCACAAAATATCAGACCCGCTAATAGAAACAGCAGCCAACCTGCTATACGTAATTTACTCTGTTTCAACAGGATCCACCTCCGATACAAACTCCCATGTTTCTCCGCCGTCCATTGACTTAAACTTACCTTTTACATTTCCACCTTTATAATCCCCATTTGGCCCTTGCCTAACTAGCATAGTTAGCTCATTACCATTTTTTTCAGGAGTTTCAGCAATTACAAAATGAAGTGTGTATGTATCTGGCACATAAACTTTTGCTTGTTTCCATGTTTGCCCAGCATCCTTCGTCACATAAAGCTGCGGCTCTTGAGGGTTAATAGTACCATAAGACAAAAAGCCAGTCCGTTCATCAACAAAGCCCCCATCTGCAATTAACCTTGAAATATTAGGCCTTGATGTTTTTTTCCAGCTTTTACCGCCGTCAAAAGTAAGATGGACACTGGAATATTCCTGAGACATAGTTCGATTACCTGAAAGAATGGCATAACCAAAATCATCATTCAAAAATGCTATTTTCCGAAATCGAATAACTCCATAATTATCAACAATAATTGATGTGTTCCATGATTCCCCTTTGTTTAAGGAGTATGTTATTGCGACGTCCTTTTCTCCTTTCGGATGCAAAAATACCGTTCTCTCCTTAGTAAGGATGTAACTTTGCGGAATCAGTTCATCCTTCCTTCCATTGTAATCTCCAGCAAACAAAGGATCTCTTTCTATCGGAACACGGATCCAATTCTCCCCTTTGTTATAGGTTATAAACAGTTTTTCATTGTCTATAGCATGATCGACAACCTGATCTGTGACTAATGAATCCGTTATATTACCATTTTCATGAGGATTACCTCCTTCTGAATGATCTGTTTCATCAGTATCCATCATTAAAGTGGTTTGATTACTTTGCTGATAGATAATTGTAGCAATAATTAAACCAACCAACATAAGAGCGGACAAACTGGTCAAAAACGCTTTCATGAGGAGTACCTCCTTTCTTAAAAGTAAGTTTATGCTCTAAAAAACGAAAAAGTTCATCCCAAATTGCTAGCAATAACATATTATAGACATTTCCATATACAAAACTGCTACCCCTATTAATCTAGTATTATAAAAGCTTAAAAATAGAATAGCGTTATACCTATGGCAATAATCATAATATCGGCACATACATGGATGATCCACGAAAACCAAATTGTCTGGTTTCTCTCATTTACCTTATGAAAAACTATCGCGACCCCCCAAAGTCCTACAAAACAAGTGATAATTAAACTAGGGCTAAACCATAAGGCAATCATGGGAATATGGTAAGTTGCAAATAGCAAAGGGCTAAAAAAGTATCCGATTTTCCTGGGTAATTGAAAGAAAATAAACCCGCGAAAGAAGTACTCCTCTAACAAAGAATTAATAAAAGTAATATAGATGCCAACGAAAATAAACCCCGTGGCGCTTATACCTAATCTTCCAGTTATATCTTGCTTGATTTGGCTAACTGAGAAATAAGGAGATAGCAACAAATAAGCAGCTAAAACGATGGAAGCAGATAATGCTCCAAGGAAAAGTAAACGCAACCAATCTCTTCTATTCATTTTATCTAAAGTTAGAACATCTTTAAAGCGAAAATCGCCAAATAAACGAGTGTATAACCATATCGCAAGAGAAAATAACGTCATTTTGCTTAATGATTTAACAACATAATTAACATCCATTCCATGCTCCACAAAGGCAAGTAAGGCACATATTAGACTAGAAACACTAATAATATAAGCAGTCTTTTTCATTGAAGTTCTCCTCAGAAGTATTTGTCAAAAGGTTTCAATTCTTTTTAATTGAATCTATTAGAAGTGATGAAAATACAAAACGATTATCCTAGTTATGCTTATTTTAACATATAAAAGCCAACGATGACGAAGCTTCGTTGGCTTTTATATGTTAATAATGCATAGATACGTGTAGTTATACCTTAGCTCTATTTTCCAATGAAAGATGAAGAAAAAGTTTGCTTATCGTTAAAAAAGCACCATGTCGGAAGTATTTATTTTGGTTATAGCAAAACCTTAACATCTTTATGAGAAATAGCGTCAGCGATGATACATAAAAGGATACCAATTTTATTCCGCAAATAAATTCATGCTTAAATAGCGTTCTCCAGAATCCGGAGCAATACAAACAACTTTCTTTCCTTTTCCAAGACGCTTAGCTGTTTGGATAGCTGCATATACCGCAGCAGCACCTGATAGACCAATAAAAATGCCTTCTTTTTGTCCAAGTTCTTTAAACAATTGAACTGCATCATCATCTGCAATTTGCATAATTTCATCGTAAATAGACGTATTTAAAATCTCTGGTATAAAACCAGGGCTTGTGCCGACAAGCTTATGCTTACCAGGCTTTCCTCCTGATAAAACAGGAGATCCTTTTGGTTCTACTACAGCGATATGGATGTGTGGAAGCTTTTCTTTTAATACTTCACCTGTACCAGTTACTGTTCCTCCAGTTCCTGCAGTACATACAAAAGCATCTAGCTCACCTTCCATTTGCTCAAGTATTTCCAAAGCCGTTGTTGTTTTGTGAATATCCGGATTGGCCATATTTTCAAATTGTTGTGGAATAAAACTTCCAGGATGTTCTTTTTGTAACTCCAACGCTTTGTTTATTGCACCAGGCATCTTTTCTTCACTAGGCGTTAAAACAACTTCTGCACCATAAGCTTTAAGAATATTCCTTCGTTCAGCAGTACTATTATCGGGCATGACAATGATCGTTTTATACCCTTTTGCCGCCGCACTCATTGCTAATCCAATGCCAGTGTTTCCACTCGTAGGTTCAATAATAGTATCACCTGGTTTCAATAATCCTTTTTCCTCCGCTACTTTAATCATATTATACGCGGCTCTATCTTTTACACTTCTACTGGGATTATACATCTCTAGTTTCACATATACGTCTGCAGCATGGTCAGGAACAAGTTTGTTTAATTTCAACATTGGCGTGTTTCCAATTAATTGACTAATATTTTCTACTACACGCATTTCCCCATCCTCCTTGTTAAACAAGTACTTTAAGAAAGTGATTGTTTCAACGACTTTTCCATTTTTATATGCGGGTTTATAGCAATAAGTGCTTGTAAAAATTGTTGTTTGTCTAGCGGTGATATACTTGTTACGTTAAATTTTCCACAATGCAATACAATTCGGTCAAGTGATAAAGCTGGCGCAGCAGCTAAAGGATTTTTTTTCGCTTGAAAAACGACTTCAATCTCTTTTATATTTATCGTTTGACGAACAGGCCCATAGCGAATTTTAAGTTTTTCACCAATAATCCGATAATCCGTGGCAAACCAAAACCATAATAAGAACACAATTAAAGGAAGGATTAGTAAAATAGACAACCCGTTTCCTGTAATTATCGGTATAAAAAATCCTATTATAGAAATCCCCCATAAGAGAACAGTAATCCATTGATCCTTCTTGGAAGGAAACACCATATATTTTCCTCCTGTATGTTTTTTATTCATTATAAAGGGAATACAACCTTTTTTCCAACTATACCTATTGGATTAACGTATGTACAGAATCGGCTTCGTCCCTTATAGAGAGTTTAAAGCAATACAGAAGTGTTCGATTTAATGACACTTTCATTTTATATTGAATAAACACGCAACAATAAAAGATCCCAATTCCTTTGTCAAACTTAAGAAATCGGGATATTACTTTATAAAGAAAATCACCTATATAAATGATGTGTTGGATGAAACAAATCTTCCTCTGTTTTTCTTACAATGGAAAAGTTTTCAACATTGTAATGTCCATGCAGAGTATTATTATGATGCTGGATAATTTGCTCTGCATGTAAAATATCGCTTCCTGTTGTAGAATGTCCATCACCTACTAATGTAGCATCTAACCCATTAATCGTAGCTGTTCTGACTGCGCTATCAATACAATGCTGGGTCGTACACCCCATCATAACTACATGTTCAATTTCTTCAGATTTAAAGTAATTTAAAAGTCCAGTTCCATAGAAAGAATTTGTTGCGGTTTTATCAAAGAATGTTGCATTTTTAGGTATATGGATTTCTTCATGCACTTGAAAACCCTTCCCTTTGCCTTCTGCAACATCTAAATCCCTAACAAAGACAACAGAAATATTTAATTTACTTGATTTTTCTAGGTCACTAACAAAACTATTTCACTTGCTAGTCTATATTATTAAGAAGAAAGTCTCTTTTCGAAAAAAGTTTAAACAGTAGCTAAGTTAACACATATGGAACGCGTACTTGTTTTTTTAAATACTAGTCATCAGAAAATTTCAATTGTGCACGATGGTTAAAGAACGCTTTGTATGTTAAATGGAGAAAAATTACAACAGTAATTGAAACAGTTCCTGCTACACCAAGCATAATTGCAATCTGATACTTCACAGCACTGACAGGTGATGCTCCAGCAATAATTTGTCCTGTCATCATACCAGGTAAGAATACAATTCCCATACCGACCATTGAATTAATAGTTGGAAGCAGTGCAGAATCAAAAGCTTCATTAATAATCGAATTGGATGCTTCTTTTGGCGTTCCACCTAACATTAAAGCTGCTTCTACTTTTTCTTTTTGTTCTCTCATACCAATAAGTAATTGGTTTACACCTAAAGTAATACCAGTCATCGCATTACCGATGATCATGCCACCAATCGGAATAAATAACTGTGGATCATACCAAGGATCTAATTGAAGAACAACGAATAAAAAATAAGCCATACTCACAGATATGCCTAATACCATAGCTAACGCAATCGTCTTTTTAACAGATATATGAATGGCTACGGTTGCACGTTTATACACATTATAGATAGCAAATCCAAGCATAAATAAAACAATGACTGAAGTGATCGCTGGATGCGGATTTTCAAACACAATCATTAATAAATAACCAACTAAAACCAATTGCACTGTCATCCGTACTGTGGAAATAACAATTAATTTTTGCCTCGGGATACCTTTCACACGAACAATAACCCATAAAATAACAATAAAAACATATGCGAATAGTAATTGCCAAAAAGTTAAATCAATAGAACTTGGCTCGCTCACTTTGTATTCCCCTTTCCATACAAGTCTGTATAATTCATATAGCTTAACTGTTAGGAGACATTTTTACTATAATGATCCATTGCAATGGTCACATCTGCTACACGCCTCGCTAACTCAAGATCATGCGTAATCATAATTAAAGATTTGTTTTTTGTTTTAATAGGTTCGATAAACGCATCAATAACCTTATCTGCCGTATCGCTATCCAATGCAGAGGAAGGCTCATCTAAAAGAAAAACATCTGCTTGTAGTAACATAGCTCTTGCTAATGCAAGCCGTTGTTTTTCGCCACCTGATAAATCTTCAGCAGGAGCGTCTAATGGTTTATGTAAAAAAACCTTTTCTAAAGTCTCTTTAAGTTTTAACTCATTTACTACATCTATACCAGATAATTTCTGTCCAATTTTTAAGTTGTCTTCTACGGAGCCTGGAAATATGACTGGAGTTTGTGGAACCATAGTTATCGATCTCCTAAGCTCGATCGGATTCATTTTCTGCATGTTTTCTCCTTGATAGAAAATAGTCCCTTCGTCAGGCGAATCCAAATGATTTAACAATCGTAAAAAAGTCGATTTCCCACTTCCGCTCTTTCCAACGATACAAACAATTTGTTGGGCAGGGATTTCTAGTTTGTTTATTTCAATAATCCCCTTCACTTTTATATTTTCCGCTCGAAACAATGCCATTTTTATCAACCTCACGATGTAATTTTGCTCGTATACTACATATTTTCACTTATTACTACTGTGTTACTCATTGAACAATATAGTCCATATAACATTCCACTTACTAACTATAAATTATTTTGTTAGCTTAACCAAATAAATTGATTTCATGACAGTAAAAAACAGGCTGGACATACGTGCAAACGATTGCTTTCTTTTCGAAGTAGTGACTGTTTTTAGTATTTGGATCTAAATCATCGTGCTTGTATCCGTAATAAGGAATGAAACAGAAGGATTGCAGAGAGGCATCCCCCATACCCCTCATAGGTATATGGGATACCCCCCTATAAACACCTTTATTACATGACAGAAACACAAAAACTTGGCTTCATCGCCAAGTTTTTGTGTTTTGAGACAACAGGAGAGGTCATGTAGTTAGTTAATTCTCTTTCGACCAATCATCTCCAGTTATCTCATTTAAATAATAGGATCGAAATTACCAGTATAAAGTAGTCTATACAAGCTTATCTAAATACTTCCATTCTAGAGATTCGAAGGTGCCAATTATTCGTTCACGATCATAATTCCATAATGCTCGGTCTAGTTCACACGTAATGGGAACATTGCACTTTATTTCAGCAAGGCTTCTTGATAAGAGCAACATATCCATATTTGTTTTTATTTTTGTTTGTACACCTTTTGGCAATGTATTTATATTTGCAATTAATGCATCAATAGATCCATGTTCTTGAATTAATTTCAACGCTGTTTTTTCACCGATGCCTTTAACACCTGGGTAGTTATCAGAAGGGTCTCCCATTAATCCTTTTAAATCAATTATCTGTTTCGGTTGAATACCTTTTTTCTCATAGAAATTATGTTGATGAAATAAATCGTAATTTCCCTGTCCTTTTTTCATAATTGCCACGCGGATACCATCATCCACTAATTGTAAAATATCTTGATCACCTGTAAGAATAGTTACTTCGTGATCTTTCGCATATATCTTAGCTAGGGTTCCAATACAATCATCTGCTTCATAATTTTCTAAACCAATATTTGGCATATTAAAACGATCTACCACTTGTTTTGCTAAGTCAAATTGCGGTATTAATTCAACTGGTGGTTTATCCCGGTTAGCTTTATAATCAGCGTACATTTCCGTTCTAAAAGTTTTGCTCCCCATATCCCAACAGCAGATAACATGCGTAGGTTCAAATGTGTGCACAGCGTCTAAAAAATAGCGCAAAAACTGATAAACCCCATTTGTTGGCATCCCTTCACTTGTCTTCATGAAATTACCACGGAAAGCTGTGGCAAAGAAACCTCGAAATAATAGCGCCATGCCGTCAACTAGCATTATTTGATGTTTATTCAAAGTAAAATCCTTCTTTCTATTTGTGATCTGCTAAAATAGCAGATATATGATCATGTTTGTATAATAACTCTTGCAACGAAACGTTTGATGACATCATCTCTTCATAACTTTCCATATGTTTTTGGAGTTGATTAGCCATAGTCTGTTTTAACTCCTCTATAATTGCTGTCCACTCTTCCTCATAAAAAGCGGCCATCATTTGTTCCTTCTCATCCATAGATTGTTTCGTTACTGGTTTAAGTAATTCAAAGATAGTCTCTTTCATTTGTTCCTTCTCATTTTTAGCAAAGAAAGCTTTTGTGTGTTTATATGATTGAACAATTTGAGCAAAAGCTTGCAAATTAACATTTTTTAAAGGCTCGATAAAATCAGGTGAAGCAATTTTCTTTCTGTCTATTTCTGCAAGCAAAAATGAATGATCGATTTTTTGACTCTGTTTCTCTACGGATCGGTACACTTCTAGCATTTTATCATTCATAAATGCCTCTAAACGTAACGATACAGCTTGTAACTCTCGAAGCAATTCAGTTTGACAGTAATCAACCAAGTTTTGTAGACAAATCCAAACCTGTTGCCGCCCTTCTTTACCGGATTCCGTAATTGTTGCTGGATTGAATGTTTCTTTAAATATATCATGGAAGCGAATGGAAAATCGCTCCAAAACATAATATATTTGTTTTTCCACTTTTTGTTTCACTTGATTTATCTCTATTGTACCTTTCATACGATCAATGATCTGTTTTATTTGCTGGCGTTTTTGTTCAATGGTGTTTTTGAACGTCTCTTTTTCTTGTTGATCCAATTTTTGTGATGCTATAAATTGTTGAAGCTGTTGCTCTATACGTTCCACATCTCGGTAAGCTGCAGCTACAGCCAATTTCGTTAAACCGTGATGGAGAAATGGATAAAAATCGTCTTCAAACTTACTCATAAGCTCATCAGGACGATGATTCATTTGCTTTTCCGTTAATGCATTCCTACTAGAGACAGGGTACAAGCGAGGAAAACGAATCCCTAATTGCGCTAGCTGTTCTTTTACATATGTTGAAACTAACGATAATTCTGCTTTGTCTTTTGCTAGATCAGCTGCATTAACGACAAAAAACATTTTATCTAATTCAAAAGCATCTTTTACTCTACCTAATTGCATAAGAAAATCTTTATCGCCTCGATTCAGTGCATGATTATAATAGGTTACATAAAGAATTGCATCTGCATGTTTAATATAATTAAAGGCAACATTTGTATGTCTGGCGTGAACAGAGTCTGCTCCAGGAGTATCAACAAGACTGATTCCCTGTCTAGTTAATTCACAATCGTAAAAAAGATCAATCGTGTCGACAAAGCAAGCTTTCGTCTCATCTGTCACATAGCTAGGGAATGCTTCTATAGATAAAATAATTTCTTTACCTAAGTCATCCTTCATGGAATCGAAACCACTTAAAACAGCCTGCAAAAATGATTGATACGTGTTTTCTAAGTCTGGGTGATGATGAAGTTGTTCCCTAGTAATCCAAGTAATCAAATTTTCTAGTTCATCTGCAACCGGTGAAAACTTTTTGGTCATGGACGTTATTTCTTTCACTAATTCTTGTTTTGTTTTTAATTGTACCAATAGCGTCCCATGCTGATTTTTATCTGTCACTGGGTGTATTCGATTGACAGTAGCAGTGGTTGGATTTGGTGACACAGGTAAAACAGCTTCTCCCATGAGTGCGTTCGCAAATGAAGATTTTCCAGCACTAAAAGCGCCAAATAAAGCAATCGTGTATGTGCGATGTTGTAATCGTTGTTGTTTACGAGATAAATCTTCTATAAGTGATTGAAAGCCTGGTAAGTTTTTAACCGTATCTAAGGTCTGTTCAATAGCCTTTATAGCCCTATCCACTGGTTGTTTTTCTTCTGTTAATTCCGTTGTTGTTTGACTCGATTTGGTTAGTAGCTTGTCAGGGATGTTTTCCCGCTTAAATAGTGCTGGCTCACTTGCAAATTTTATACGTTTTTTTTGTTTTGATACATGTTCTTCTATTTCTACAATTGTCATTTTCACAGTAGCAGACTTATGATAACGATCCTGTCTAACCATCGTTTGCTTTTGTTCTAATTCATCTACTAATGCATAATAATGGTTTGATTTTTCTTGAATATAATTGATTTCTGTTAATTGTTGCTTCAATCGTGAACGCTCAGGAGCCACCTCAGCTTGAAAAGCTTGCTCAATTTGGTTCCATAAAGTATGTGCTAATTGTTTTGCTCGCTTCTTTATTTCATGCGCCACATCATTGGTATAATGAAGGATCGCATCACCATTAAGTGTCGCTCCTTGTTTCATCGTTCTTATAAGGTCTTCTTCCTTAACAGCAATCGTAAAGTGCTGTAAATCATGTTGGACTTGTCCATCATCCACTTTATACGCTTTTATCAATTGGAGCCATTTGTCTCGAAGTTTCCATTGTAATCCAGCCTCTACATTCTGCTGTAAATCTGATACAAATTCAGTTAATCGTTTTTTTCTCTCTTCCTCTGTTTTCTTTTTCGCCCCAATAAAACCAACTTTAAAATTGCTTTGTTGAGATTCTAAAAAAGAAGTAGCTTTATCTCTTAGTGTTGCTGGCATTAAATAAGCATTCTTTACCGTTTCTTGTAAAATGCTATAAAAATCTGCTTTTAAATCAGCTTCCCTCTGTTCAAGTGCTGATAACGCATCTACTATGATTGATTTTTTTACAAGCTTTTCCTGTTGCTCACTCGTAACATAGTCATTTTCCAATGCTTCTTCATATTGTTCTTGAAGAAAATCAACATGTTGTGTAATGATGTCATCTATATGGTGTTTACGATCTAATAACGCTTGTTTACGACTAGTCAACAATTCTTGTATGGCCTTTTGAAGCTCGGTAAATTGGTTATGCTTCGACTTTGGTTCATATAAGGAAGTGTAAAAGATTTTTTCTGGTTTAATTTCCCATAGATCAAAAGTTTGCTTAATACTCTCTTTAAAACTAGCAAATGTTAATTCCGACTCCTTATGTTTATCAATCTGATTAATGATGATGTAAAACGGAATATTCTTTTGTTGAACATTACGCATAAATTGTAAATTCACTTCTGATTGCACATGATTATAGTCCATCACATAAAACAATGCATCCATTAGATGGAGGGAACCCTCTGTCATTAATCGATCTGCATCGTCTGCAGCATCAATACCAGGCGTATCAATAAATGCAGAATTGGAAGGAAGCAATTGTTCAGATGTACTAATTTCAATCTTTTGGATATTATCCTTATCCATGGAATATTGTTTTAAAACTTCCAAATTAAACGGTTCTTTATATTCTTCTGGATCACTATGTTTAAAATACACCCTAATGCTGCCCTTGCCAGATGTGATTTTAACAATGTTTGCACTTGTTGGAATTGGGCTGTTTGGTAAAATATCTTGCCCAAGCAAAGCATTAATCATCGATGATTTCCCAGCAGAAAAATGCCCAGCAAAACAGATCGTGAGTTCCTGTCTCTTATATTTATCGTAGAGCTCAATTAATTTCTCTGTGCGTATGTCATCTCCGTTTTCGCGTACTTGTTCATATACAGAAGCTAGTTGATATACGAAACGTGGCGCGGTTTCTTTCTCCATGATGATCTCCCCCATAAGTTCTCTTGCATCCCCTTATCCGATTTACTAGCGTCTATTATACGAGATATGTAACTCTATTTCTACTTAAAATCATTTTAGTTTACATAATAAAATTACAGTTAATTTAAAACCACACTTTCATTCTTCATCTTAACGAATCGTAAAACACACAAAAAAGCGAAGTATGATGGTACTCTCTACTTTTTTGTGTGTATCAAAATAACGAACACTGAAATCATAAAGTTAATTTCCCACCATGATAACAATAAATATATTTAACTTTAAGATTTTTAATTTTATTCAATGACTGTTCTGCTTGCTTAATATCTAAACAAAAATGCGGGTTAGCAATAATCAAATCATCATAGTTTTTAACAGCTGCATCTCCAGTAATTACACTTTTTAAACTTGGAAAATACAATGTAATATGCCCCGAAGTATGACCTGGTGTTGCTATTATTTTACACTTGCTATCTAAAATTATATCACCATCATTTACCTTCTCATCTACTGCGACATGCTTCAACTTTCTTAATTGCTGTACAAACCATATACCAAACTCCAAATCCTTTTTTGGCAAATTTTCCAGCATATCTTCAGCTTGAACCAATCTCTCTGATTTTATTTCGCCACTAATGTATGTTGATTCAATTTCGCTAGCTATAATATTAATCTGCGGATATTTTACTTTAAAATCATATAATGAACCTATATGATCATCGTCATAGTGCGTAACAATTACGTTTTTTAATTGCTTCATTTCATATCCATTCTTAATAATTTCATTTTCAATTAAAGGCAAAAAATTTGCATACCCTGTATCGACCAAAGTTAATTCATCATTATTTGAAATAAATAGGCTAGGGTAGATGCAATTTTTTTGCCCATTAAATTCAAATTCAATCGGTAGTTCTATTATTTTCATTTTTCCTCCACTATTAACAAGAAATCTATTTATTTCCAATATGCCCTAGTAACAAAGCATTCTTATTATAGCAGAAAACGTCTTACATGTAACAAATGCTCTTAGATATTTGCGAAAAAATTTACACATCATAAAAATCATTTTAGTTTACATCACAAAATTATTGTATTTTAAAATGAACGCTCGCTATTTATGGATTAGCTGAGCGTTCATTATATTTAAATTCTCTATACCGGATATACACCATGTTTTCTTTCCGTAAATGTTACATTTTTTGATTCATAGATAGAAAAGCGTGTCTTTAATTCTTCTCGCAACTTCTCTGGATCAATAATTGCATCAATTACCATTTCTGAAGCTAAGCGGTAAATATCAATATTCTCCTTATACTCTGCCTGCTTTTCTTTAATAAAGGCCGGTCGCTCATCTTCCGGTAATTCCTGAACCTTATTCGCATATACGGCATTCACTGCTGCTTCAGGTCCCATAACAGCAATTTGAGCAGTAGGTAAGGCTAAACAGCAATCTGGTTCAAAAGCTGGTCCTGCCATAGCATATAATCCAGCTCCGTATGCTTTCCGCACGATAACAGAGATCTTAGGAACCGTCGCTTCACTCATTGTCGCGAGCATCTTTGCTCCGTGACGAATGATGCCAGCGCGTTCCACTTTTGTCCCAATCATAAATCCAGGTACATCTACTAAGAATAACAGTGGGATATTAAATGCATCACAGAGTTGCATAAATTTGGCTGCCTTATCCGCTGAGTCCGGAAATAAGACACCGCCTTTCATCCTTGGCTGATTGGCAATAATACCAATAGACCGTCCGTCTATTCTTGCTAGACCCGTAATTAGTTCAGGCGCAAATTTCTTCTTTATCTCACAAAAGCTATCTTCATCTATAATTTGATCAATAAGATCATACATGTTAAAAGCAGCATTTTGATTCTCTGGAATTAAGTCAGAAATAGTTGTTTTCAGTTGTTTTGTTGCTTTTGCTTCTTCTATGTTTGGTTTCTGCCTAAAATTGGCTGGAAAATAACTTAAGTAAGTTTGCGTGTATGCAATGGCTTCTTGCTCAGACTTTGCTAACACATCGCCAACCCCCGAAACAGAGCAGTGCATGTTAGCTCCACCCATTTCTTCTAAACTAACTTGCTCGCCAATAACCTTTTCTGCCATTCGTGGTGAACCTAAATACATAGAAGCGTTTCCATCAACCATGACGACAATATCACAAAAAGCAGGGATATAAGCGCCTCCTGCTGCAGAAGGTCCAAACAATAGACATACTTGCGGGACGCGACCTGATAATTTTATCTGGTTATGAAATATTCGTCCGGCACCTCTTCTTCCAGGAAACATTTCTACTTGATCTGTAATTCTCGCACCAGCAGAATCTACTAGATAAATCATGGGAATTTCCAGTGATAAAGCAGTTTCTTGAATTCGAATGATTTTTTCCACGGTACGCTTTCCCCATGAGCCAGCTTTGACCGTAGAATCATTTGCCATGATGCAAACGGATTGGCCGTTTATTTTCCCAATCCCTGTAACCACACCATCAGATGGTAGTGCACCATCCATGCAATTTGCAAAAAAAGCATCTTCTATATTTAAATCTTCATCTAATAACCTTTTTAACCGTTTACGTACAAACAACTTACCTTTTTCCTCATTTTTACGATGATATTTTTCTTGTCCACCACTCTTAATAGTAGCTACTTTTTCATCATATATATTCTTATGAGTCATCGTATTTAGCCTCCCATTTAGTTCCCCTCATATTTCGGTAGTCTTTTCTCACGAAAGGCGTGTAACCCTTCCATTCGATCTTTCGTTGGAATTGTTTGCTGATAGCCTAATCTTTCAATAAGCAAACCTGTTTTTAAACGTCGTTCCTTTTTTCTCCAACGTTCCAACACGTTTACCTCCATTTTCAAATCGCTGAAAATATTTATGCCCATCTCGATGAATCGTTACTTCAAGCCATTCTGACAAAGCATTTACTACTGAAGCACCAACTCCATGTAAACCCCCACTGGTTTTATAACCGCCTTGCCCGAATTTACCTCCTGCATGTAAAATCGTAAAAATAACTTCAGGAGTTGGTTTTCCTGAACGATGCATGCCTGTAGGTATTCCTCGTCCATAATCTGTTACGGAAATGCTATTATCCTTATGTATCATTACTTTAATGACATCGCCAAATCCAGCCAAGGCCTCATCTACCGCATTATCTACTATTTCAAATACAAGATGATGCAATCCTCGAAGATCTGTACTTCCAATATACATTCCAGGTCGTTTTCGTACAGCCTCAAGGCCTTCTAGCACTTGAATCGAGTCATCACTATATGAATTAGCTTGTTTTGTCACGCCGTACCTGCTCCTTTCATTTCTGTATGTACTATATTAGAACGAACGTTTGCATATGTAAAGAAGAAAGAAGTTACTTCGCTGGTAAATAGTCTTTTCATACTATATTATAAATAGCACACTTCTATTGTAATTAGAGAAAAGAGTTAGAAATAACATTTCAATTTGAACATATCTATAAATTTATTACTCCATAATAAAAGTTGGGAAAACTATTCTTATTTTAATGTAACGGTTAATTCGTTGCTATGAAGCATTCATGATTTTAACTGCCTTCCATCTTCCTATTTTAAGCCCCGTTACTTATTATACTATAGAGACAAGTTGCTCATATTGCAAGAATGACTCTCATTTAAACATGCTAAATCGCTGTCTCCCCCAATCATTGAGAAGGTTTTTGTCCACACTCGTTAATATAAAAGAAGTATATATTAAAATGCTATGGAGAGAGATTATTCCCCTTATTCTTCCTTCGCTTATGAGTTGTACGATAATCTTTAGAGAACAAAGTCTTTTTGCCCTTAGTAAAAAAAGACTTTACACAAACAAAAGGATGACATGTTGTTGTCACCCTTTTATTCTACCTATTATTTCACCAACACAGCATGGACTACTTTAATACATAAGTCCATAATAACAGTAAAGCCATGACGCTTTAAGTAATGATATGCTTCTTCATTAACAATACCTTGTTGAGCCCAAAAAACCCTACAACTTGTTTTTACAGCTTGTTCTGCAATTTCAGGTAAAAATTCTGGTTTGCGAAACACATTAATAATATCTATTGAATCAGGTACTTCTGACAACGACGTATAGGCTTTTTCCCCAAGAACTTCCTCTACAGTGGGGTTTACAGGAATGATTTTATACCCTTCTTGTTGCATAATCTTAGCAATTTGGTAAGATGTTCGTTCTGGATTATTTGATAATCCAACAACGGCAATTGTTTTAGCGGTAGCTAGAATCTGCTTCAGTTCTTCATTTGTTGGGTTTTCCCAAGTCATATAATGACCTCCTTCATTTTATCCCAAAAATAAGTTGCTATAAGATTCCTGCTGAGACGAGAAATGAAGAGGTAACAGCACCTAAATGGTCTTCTTTGTAAGCATTCTTTAAGTCACACCTTAGTGATGCAGACAATTAGGCGAGAGGCTTCCCGTTATTGTAATAATCCCTGTTCTGTTAAAAAATCTTTAGCAACTTTTTCAGGTGACTGATCTTCATAGTCCACTAGATAATTCATTTCCCTCATTTGTTTATCCGTTATTTTACCTCCAAGCTGATTTAAAACTTGCTCTAGTCCAGGTTGTTTTTCTAACGTATCGTTACGTAAAAGAGGTGCACCTTGATAAGGAGGAAATAAATTTTTCGTATCTTCTAAAGCAACTAAACCAAGCTCTTCCATGTAACTATCTGTTGCATATGCATCAATGAGATCAACTTCACCCGATGTTAATGCTTCCTGTCGCAAACCAGGATCCATTGTGTTAACATCTGCAATGTCCAGCTCATAAACATCCTGCATTCCAACATATCCATCGTATCTGTCCTTAAATTCCAATGTAAATCCTGCAATCAACTGTTCTTCTACTTGTTTAATGTCTTCCATTGTTTGCAAGTTATATTGATCAGCTATTTCTTTTGTCGTTGCAACGGTGTACGTATTATTATAATCCATCGGCTGTAAATATGCCATATCAAATGCCTCTTCCATTCCATCTTTGGCTTGTTGATACACTTCTAGTTCATTTTGGCTAGTTGTCTCTTCTTCTAAATGAGTAACAATGGCTGTTCCTGTAAATTCAGGATAAACATCAATACTTCCTTGTTCCAATGCCTCAAACACAAATGCTGTTTTTCCAAGATTTGGCTTTAGGGTAACGTTTAAATCCATTCCCTCTTCTATTAAGAGCTTGTACATATTCATTAAAATAGTGGGCTCAGCCCCTAATTTCCCACCGATCACGATGTCTTCCTTTTCTTCCGTTTCGATAACGAATGGAGCGATAACAATACATATAGCAAGTAGTAACATAACTAACAGCGTTTTAATGCCTGCTTTCTTAGAAACTCTTTCAAACCACCGTAAAATGACATCGAGTGCAATTGCAAGTAAAGCGGCAGGTATAGCTCCTAATAAAATTAAATTAACATCAGCTCCACGGTCTAAGCCTAATAGAATAATTTCTCCTAAACCGCCAGCTCCAATTAAAGCGGCTAATGTAGTTGTTCCAACAATTAAAACCATAGATGTCCGAACTCCTGCCATTAATACTGGCATCGCAATAGGTAGTTCAACTTTTATTAACCGCTTATAAGAATTCATCCCCATGCCAGTTGCTGCTTCAATATAAGCTTGCTCTACTTCTTTAATCCCAGTATAACTATTTCGTAAAATTGGCAGTAAACCGTAAGCAGTTAAAGCGATAACAGCTGGTAGCGTTCCAATACCGAAAAAAGGAATTAAAAATGCTAACACCGCTAAACTTGGAATAGTCTGTAAAATAGCTGTAAGACCTATGACCGGTTCAGCTATTTTAGGAAATCTTGTTAACAAGAGCCCTAAAGGAACGGCAATTAAAATAGCAATAATTAAAGAAATAAGTGATATTTGCAAATGCTCCCAAATAGTTTCAGCAAGCATTCCTTGTCGGTTTTGAAATGCGTTTATAAACTCATTCATCTTCTGATCCCCCTGCAAACAGGGACTGATCTTTTAAATACGCAACCATATCTCTAAATTGAAACACTCCAACAAGTTTATTTTCTTTTACTATTGGGAAGAAATCTTGGTCTACTTCTTCTGTCATATGGACCACCTCTGATAAAGGAAGATTATGTTGTAGTTGTATGCCTTCCATCGTCCTACCTTGTTTCACCATACCAACATAATTATTATTTTCATCCTCTATTATATATAGTAGGTTAGGATCATATTCTCCTTGTTTCAAAGCAGTTCGGCTTAATATATGTTTTCTTGCAGAAGAAGCAATTGTTTCCACAGGTGTCTCCCAAGGTGACTGACTTTTACCAGTGAATTCTTTTACAAATGTAGTTTTCGGGTGACGTACGAGATTGTCTGGTGTATCAAACTGTACAATTTCCCCTTCATTCATTAAACAAACACGATCCCCTAATGCCATTGCTTCTTTTATATCATGGGTAACAAACAAAATGGTTTTTTTCACTTCTTGTTGTAATCTTTGGATATCTGTTTGCAATTGCTGCCTACTGATCGGATCTAAGGCACTAAATGGCTCATCCATCAATATAATATCCGGATCACCTGCCAAAGCACGAATAACTCCAATACGCTGTTGCTGACCACCAGAAAGTTCGACTGGCAGTTTTTTCTTATACATGGATGGATCAAGACCGACCATCTCTAATAGTTCCTTAGATCGATTTCGAATTCGTCGTCGATCCCATTTTTTTAATTCAGGAACAACTGCGATATTTTCTTCTATGGTCATATGAGGAAATAAAGCTATTTCTTGTAGTACGTAACCAATATTCCACCGTAACTGGTCAATTGGAAATGCCCTAATATTTTCTCCTTTTATGTAAATGTCACCTGAAGTTGGTTCCATTAGTCGATTAACCATTTTAATTGTTGTTGTTTTACCACAACCACTTGGGCCAATTAAAGTAATAAATTCTCCTTTTTCGACTTGAAAAGAAATATCTTTTACAGCTTCTGTTCCATCTGGATATGTTTTGTAAACTTGGTTAAATTCAATCATAAAACAAGCCTCCATATATATAATAACTGTGATCTACGTTCAGTTAGAAGGGTTCCTCTTTCTTAGCTGGATTTTTCGTTTAGCTAGTTATAACCTGTCTAGTTGTCTACTGGTTATAATTATTGTAGTATGAATGCTGTCATCTTTTAAAGCGAGCCTCAAACACAAACAATACCATATAGCAGTATACAATCATATGATTGTTTAAATAAGAATTTCAATGCTTATGTAATACCCCTTATACAAAACGAAGAAACCTAGTATATGAATTAACTGTTCTTAATTTCTAAACTTCATGCTAAAATAAAGAACAGCACTAATAAATTTTGTAAGTTTGCATGGTATTCATCATAACCACTATAATATACTTCGTTGTAATAATTGTAGTGCGGTAAAATCTTCAATTTATTTAGTAGTCCAAGGATATGTCCTAAGGGCTCTAAACGAACATGGAATTTAGGTGCTGTTATCTCCACTCATACTTGTTTAGCCCGTATCTTCTGAGTTTTGAAGTTCGGAGTCTTGCAGCACCCTATATCTGGAATAATTAACATCATATACGGAAAGTAGGGGAAATAAAATATGGAATTTATTCTGTTTGCTTTTATAGCCTATTTACTTGGTTCAATCCCTTCAGCGCTTATTGTTGGTAAGGTTGGATATAACAAAGATGTACGGCAGCATGGAAGCGGAAATTTAGGGGCAACTAACACCTTTCGTGTATTAGGTATAAAAGCTGGAATCATTGTAACTTTAGCTGACATTTTAAAAGGGACTGCAGCAACACTCATCCCCCTAATATTTGACGCTGATGTACACAGACTTATTATTGGACTGTTCGCCGTTATTGGTCACACATACCCGATTTTTGCTAAAATGAAAGGTGGAAAAGCAGTTGCGACGTCTGCAGGAATCATCTTAGGTATTAATCCACTATTATTTTTATTGATGATATCAACTTTCATTATTAGCTTGTATATTTCTAAATATGTGTCGCTTTCTTCCATTATTACTGGCTTCGTAACGGTTATTCTTTCTTTTATTTTTCAAAATACAGGATTAATTATTGTTACATCACTATTAACTATTTTTGTGATATATAGACATCGGGAAAATTTAAGGCGAATAAAGAACAAAACAGAGCCAAAAATTACGTGGATGTAAACTACATAACATGATCATCTAATACTCTATACTTTGTTGCAACTTATAAAGAAAAAAACATAGCTAGAACACTTGAAAAATAACGTTTCTTTGTAGCTACTTTGTAAAATGCATTTTACTTTGTTTTAAAGAACTTTAGCATGTCATTTACTGTTTATGCAAAATTTATCGTTTATCGTTTTTTGTATCATAGAATATTTTTGTAAAACTTTTCAATATAGATGTGCCCTTGCTTTATTTAGACATAAAGGAGGGCATTTACTTACTTTTATTTAAACTGGTTGCAGATAAAAAACTCTTATTAAGAAATAAAACCTAAAAATTGATTATCATTACGTCGTAACGTATACTTTAACAATATAGAGAAAGGGGGCAATATGATGAAACATCAAGCAAAGGCTTTTCCAGTAAAACAATTACCTTCTAAAGAAAAGCGCCATCAACTATTTGGTTCTGTAAAACCTGCCCCAAAAACAAAACCTGTTGATAAAATGCATATGGCGGATTTACAGAATACAAAAAAAGATTTTTTATTTGATCTAGATGCGGTTGGGGTTACAAAGGTAAAACACCCTATTTTGATATATAGTTTCATGCCACCGTACACACAAACAAGTATCGCAGAATTCACATTAACTTCCAGCTTAAAACAAACGAACAAAGGCACAAACATGAGTCGCTTTATTGAGCAACTAGCAAGTTACCAAAAAAATGGTTTCTCTACGGACCTAGAATTATTAAAGAAGTTCACAAAAGATATGGCCAAAAGAGTTGAACAACAAGATGCAACAATAGAAGTAAACTTCCCTTGGTTTTTTGAAAGACAAGCCCCTGACACAAGTCTTATTGGCTTAAATCACGCTAATGCGAGTATTAAAATGGAATACCACGAAACAAAAGGATTCCATATTCAATTATCTTTAGGTGTATCCATTACTACACTATGCCCTTGCTCTAAAGAAATAAGTGAATATAGCGCTCATAATCAGCGAGGTAATGTTACAATGGAAATAAGAGTTAGTGATGATTATCAAGAAGAAGATCTTGATTGGAAAAAAGTCTTACTTGAGGCAGCAGAAAGTAACGCAAGCGCTCGATTACATCCTATTTTAAAACGAACGGATGAAAAATTTGTCACAGAACAAGCATATGAAAATCCGCGTTTTGTCGAAGATATGGTTCGTTTAATAGCTGCTGATTTATATGAAACGCCATTTATTGAAAAGTTTAAAGTAACTTGCCAAAATGAAGAGTCTATTCATATGCACGATGCGATTGCTGAAATCACTTATGATAAGACCAAGGGTATTTGAGGTAAAGAAGGGTTATTATGAAATATATCTTTATCGGTTTGATAAAATTTTACCGTAATGCTATTAGTCCCTTTAAACCGCCGAGTTGCCGATTTTTCCCTACTTGCTCTGAATATGGACTCGAAGCCTACAAACGATTTGGTGTTGTTAAAGGTACCTATCTAACAGTAAAGCGGATTAGCAAATGTCACCCTTTTCATCCAGGTGGCATTGATCTGGTGCCTGAAAAGAAAAAGAAATGAAAAGGAGCTGTCACCATGGAGATACAGATAAGTAAAGAAGCAGCGAAATGGTATAAGCATGAGTTAGATTTAGAAGACAATGACAACTACATTCGCTTTTTTGTCAGATATGGAGGATTTGGAGGTAATATTCCAGGTTTTTCACTAGGTGTAAGTAAGGATGCACCTGAGGAGGTACATGCTGCTAAAGAAATAGACAACATTACTTTTTATGTCGAAGAAAAAGATGCATGGTACTTTGAAGATAATGATTTAAAAATTAAGTTTAGCAGAAAAAAACAAGAACCAGAAATTTCTTATGAAAAAAGAGCTTAGATTATAAGCTCTTTTTTCATACTCTTTAAAGGAAAACAGAAAGTACACTTATTTCCAATTTTTTAACATGTGAGTGTTGAAGACTTTCTATGCAATTGTAGCTGTTTTAAGAACTATAGTAATTGGAATCGTTCTATTTGGTCCCACTCGTCTTCTTTTTCCAATATGTATTTTTGCTTTTCTCCAAATAAATCAAAGTGCGGAAAATCAGCCTTTTGATCAATCCACTCCGGCTGTAAATTGTACTTCTTTCCCCAAGCAATTAATTTTTGTATATCTTTGCAACCTGCTTTCGTTACTGTTGTACATTTGGGAAAACGATGATCCAACCAAAAATGGGTTAAAAAAGCAATTTCTCCTGCCCTTACTTTTTGCTTCCAATACTTTAATTCTTGACGACTAATGCCGAATGCCACTTTCTTTTTCTCCTTTTAATTGACTTTTATATGCTTGATGCCAGGTTGGAAAGGTCTTCTTCAGCGATAGCGGACGAAACGTGTGCTTATTCACAATAACATGTTCCGTTGTCCCACTAACAGCAACTTTCTCTTGCCCATTCAATATATAATAACCGTAGACTGTACGTATGCCATTATAAGATTCTAGCCACGTTTCAACAGTTACTTGTTCCCCGTAACGAATTGGGTGTTTAAATTGAATGTTTGCGTTAGTGACAGGCGAAACGATTTGATGTGCTTCCATTTCTGTATATTTTAACCCTAATGATTCAATAAATTTCGTTCTTCCAATTTCAAACCACACTAAATAATTAGCATGATATACAACTCCCATCTGATCTGTTTCTTGATAACGTACTTCGATTGGTGTTTTTATACTTGACAATGAAGGATTCCTCCTATTAAAAACTATTTCTTTATATAGCTTAACATATTTTCAAGAATCCTTCTTCTAGCAAGTTTTAACGTATGTAACAAAGCTTAATATCAAGGACACTCGTTTAGAATCAATCTACTTAGTATTCTATAAAGTGAATTTGCCACCTTCCATTCTTCACGCATTATCTCATAGGATAAGTGTATTAGCTGAAGATACCATTTAAACTTGTTATCTTAAAGTGGGAGCCTTACAACGTCTTACATTCGAGGTATTCCCCCCAAATACAACAATTTGTACTTGGGAGGGGAAGAAAGTAACATTAATTTTGGTCTTTATATTCATCTTTAATTTCTTGGCGCATACCTTCAATCGCTTGTTCTCTTCGCTTATTCTTTTCTTGAATAGCTTCTTTCTCCTTACCAGAAGAAAATTGCATGGTCTCATGTGATTTTTCAATATTTTGTATCGTATCTTGGACCATATCTTGCAGTTTTTCTACATTGTCACTTCGATCATCAGGTTTAGGACGATATTGATCTGACATATCTCTGCCCCCTTTTCTATTTAATATTTCCGTTCGTTTATAGTTTGCCTAGTTAAAATAGATCTATACCATTCTTCCATTTATTTTAAAAAAAGTCACGTAACCATTTAAAAAGTGGTTACGTGACTTTTTATGCATTCTTTTGTTGAATATGCTTATGTTTTGCTTCTATTTTTTCTTCGATTTTTTCCATCAAACGTTGATCTTCTAAGATAGATTGGCGATTTTTCTGCAACAAATCATTAAATGTTCGGTTTTTTTTAAGAGAAATGGGGATCTCCTCCTTTTTAAAACAGGTTACCCATTTCAGAATCATTGTATACACCGAATTACTATTTTTATTACAGCAATATATAGACGGGAATAAACATATGAAGTACAGGCAATTTCCCCCTGTACTTGGGCCTACATATCTGCTACCGTTTTTTTCATAAATTGATAATCCATTGGTCCTGGATGTATTTTGGCAATCTTTCCTTCCTGATCAATAAAATAAGTGGTTGGTACAGCTACAACCTTATAGGCACTTCTAACTTCCGCTTTTTCATCTAGAGGAATTGGGTATGTATAGTCATATTTCTCAATATAAGCCGCGACATCTTCCTTTTTGCTTTCACTCTTTGTTAAATTGATAGCTACTACCTCTACTTCATCTTTAAAATGATCATAAAACTCTTGCATGGCGGGCATTTCCTTACGACAAGGAGGACACCATGTTGCCCAAAAATTTAGTATTACCTTTTTCCCTTGTAATTCTGAGAGTTGTAATTTCTTTTCACCCAATGTATTTAGTGAAAAATCTGGAGCAGTCTCGCCGACGTCAAGTGGATTTTTGACCGAAGAAATCATTCCACCTTCTGTATCTCCAGTTACGTTGTATGCATTTTCTTTTGTTGTTTCCGATTCTTTCTTTTGCTGTACGTAATTAAATAACACACCGCCAGCTAAGGCAATAATGATTGAAATTCCTACTATCCTCTTTAACATAAAAATTTCCCCTTGTCCTTTTTCATATTCATTATCTATCACCGGCTATATGTATCGTTTACCAATAACTATTATTTACCCAAATTAATAAAAATCTTAAATAATTGTATAGTCAACTAAAACCCATTTTAACATCTTTAGAATATAAAGACACGTGATATTTTTATACTACAGGAAAAACGAGAAATATTATGAACGAATCAACTAAAGATAAAGAAATCATGCCACAAAAACAGATGATGATATCGTAGGGCGATTCGTGAAGTCACTTAGTTGCTGGGCGATGGAGCCCGACATGGCTGTTCAGTTATTTCCTTATCTACTAGCACCTCACTTTATAATTTTATATGAAAAACAACTCTTTTTACACTTATCTAATTCATTTATTTTAGACAGTATTTTAAGAAACTAAACATTTTAAAGCAAAAGTTTTTTCATGATAGATGGTGGCTCGCACTCTTGGCGAGCCATGGTTGTTTCTTACCTTATTAAAAAAGATCTCTGCCAATAAAATAAATAGGCAGAGATCTCAATCTCCTCTTGTTCTTTGTTAAATAACGCTTAGCTTGCTACGTAACACCATTTGCAAAATACCACCGTGTCTATAATAATCAATTTCTACATCACTGTCAAAGCGAGCAATAGCTTCAAATTCTACTTGTTTACCAGATTCATCAACTGCTGTTACTTTAACCAAATCATGAGGTTTTACGCTTTCATCTACTGCCACATGATAGGTTTCCTTTCCAGTTAAGCCAAATTTATCAGCGTTTTCTCCTTGCTTAAATTGTAAAGGAAGAACTCCCATCATAACCAAGTTTGACCGATGGATGCGCTCAAAGCTTTCAGCAATAACTGTTTTGATTCCTAATAAATTTGTTCCTTTTGCAGCCCAATCTCTAGAAGAGCCCATTCCATAGTCTTTACCTGCAATCACCATAAGACCAGTATCTTCTTCTTGATACTTCATGGCAGCATCATAGATTGGCACAACTTCTTCTGTTGGCCAGTATGTTGTAAATCCACCTTCTGTTCCTGGTGCAATTAAGTTACGGATTCGAATATTTGCAAAGGTACCACGCATCATCACTTCATGATTTCCACGACGTGAACCATATGAGTTGAAATTACGAGGTGACACACCTTTATC
Organism: Virgibacillus sp.; assembly: GCF_013393565.1. Taxonomy (NCBI): domain Bacteria; kingdom Bacillati; phylum Bacillota; class Bacilli; order Caryophanales; family Bacillaceae; genus Virgibacillus; species Virgibacillus sp. The sequence continues at coordinate 9,219 of NZ_JABXHF010000030.1, read as the reverse complement.
CTGCAAATATTTTCCTGCCGGCATATCTTTTGCAATTGCTCCAGCTGGTGAAATATGATCTGTTGTAACAGAATCACCAAACTTCCCAACAACTCGCAAATTCTGTAAAGGCTCTACAATACCTGGTTCTTTCGATAACCCTTCAAAAAATGGAGGATTTTGAATATACGTAGACTCACTATCCCACTCAAACAGTGGTTCATCTGTAGTATCAATTTGATTCCAACGCTCATTGGAACTAAATACATCTTCGTACTCTTTGCGGAAAATTTCTGGTTGGACAACTGCTTCTACTTGTTTTTTAATATCTTCCATAGAAGGCCAAATGTCACTCATGTATACTGGATTTCCGTCTTTATCTGTTCCTAATGCATCTTTTTTCAAATCAATATCAACTGTACCTGCAAGTGCATAAGCAACAACCAATGGTGGTGAAGCTAAATAGTTAGCTTTTACCAACGGATGGATACGTCCTTCGAAGTTACGGTTTCCAGATAACACAGAAGCTACGGTCAAATCGTTTTCAATAATTGCTTGTTCGATTTCTTCACGTAGAGGCCCTGAGTTACCAATACAAGTAGTGCAACCATACCCAACTAAGTTAAAACCTAGTTTATCCAAGTATGGAGTTAGACCTGCATCTTCCAAATACCGTGTAACTACTTTTGATCCAGGTGCAAGCGAAGTTTTTACATACTCCGGAACTTCTAAACCTTTTTCCACAGCATTTTTCGCAAGCAACCCTGCCCCTAACATTACATAAGGATTTGACGTATTCGTGCAAGATGTAATTGCTGCAATTGCAAGCGCACCTGTTTTCATTACAGAAGATTTTCCATTAGGGTGTTCGACAACAGCTTTTTTATCAAATTCAGATTTATGTAATCCAAAACCTTGATTTCCAGCTGGTGCTGTTATTGCTTTATTAAACTCTTTTTTCATATTAGATAAAGAAATGAGATCTTGCGGACGTTTCGGCCCGGATAGATTTGGTTCTAATTTGGATAAATTAATTTCTACAATTTCTGTATAATTTGGATCTTCTTGATCTGGTGAATACCAGAGGTTATTTAATTTACAGTATTTTTCTACAAGATCAATCTGTTCTTGAGTCCTACCTGTTAATTTTAAATAGTTTAATGATTCTTCATCAACTGGGAAGAACCCGCAAGTAGCACCATATTCTGGCGCCATGTTTGAGATCGTTGCTCGGTCAGCTAATGGCATATCTTTTAGACCTGGACCAAAATATTCTACAAATTTACCTACCACATTTTTTTCACGTAACACTTGTGTAACTTTTAATGCTAAATCAGTCGCTGTAGTGCCATTTGGAAAACTACCTGTAAATTTCACACCAATTACATCAGGTGCAGGAAAGTACGAAGGTTGCCCAAGCATACCTGCTTCTGCTTCAATACCTCCCACGCCCCATCCTAATACTCCTAGACCATTTATCATCGTAGTATGTGAATCAGTACCTACTAATGTATCAGGAAACGCCTCATATTCGCCATTTTCATTTTCTATACCATGAACGACATTAGCTATATATTCCAAGTTCACTTGGTGAACAATCCCGGTTGCAGGTGGAACTGCACGGTAATTATTAAATGCTTTTTGTGCCCAGTTTAAAAATTCATAACGCTCTGCATTTCGTTCAAATTCCAATTCCATATTAGCTTTTAGTGCATTTGCAGTACCATATTGATCTACTTGTACAGAGTGATCAATAACTAAGTCTACAGGTACTTCAGGATTGATTTCTCCAGGCTCTCCTCCCATATCTACCATAGCCTTTCTTAGTGAAGCAAGATCGACTACGGCTGGGACACCAGTGAAGTCTTGCAAAATAACACGGGATGGTTTGAAAGGCACATCTACTCCTACGCCCTCTTTTGTCCCCCATTTTGCTAATCTTTCTACATGTTCGTCTTTAATTTGATGCCCATCATGTTGACGAATTAAAGATTCTAACAGCACACGTATTGAAAAAGGTAATCGTGCTACTTTTCCAAAACCAGCTTCTTCTAAAGCTTTTAGTTCATAATAATTGTACGTTTTGTCATTGAGTTTAAATTGCTTTTTTGCATTTAATGTATTGCTCTTCCCCATGTGTGTACCCCTTCCTTCTTCATGCTCGCCGTATCAAAATACAGCGTTTGTTATTACATCTACAATATAAAACCTTTCACTGTCTCTATCTTATAAGAAAAACCAACTTAAAACAAACCATTCAACCCTCTTAAGCTTATAGTAAAAAATTATGCATATCGATAAGAAAAACTTATATAAAATAATATTATTCCAATCACTTGTTTATACGATCACTTCTATGCTTTCAATTTTTATACTCTGACTTATTTAAAATCATGCTGGTATTGGGAAAATAATCCTGAATGTGCTACCAATCTGTTCATTTGCTTTTACCTCTAAAAACGCTTGATGTCTTTCTAAAATTTGTTTTGTAATCATAAGTCCCAGTCCTGTACCACTTTGTTTTGTAGTGAAAAAAGGCTCACCTAATTTATGTATTATTTCTTGCGGTATTCCGGGTCCTTCATCAATAATGCACACATCTACATGAGAGTCGGAAGAACTAGTTACGATTCGAATACTTCCTCCCTGTTCCATAGCCTCAATAGCATTTTTAATTAAGTTAATTAATACTTGTTTAATCTGTGAACGATCACAGTAAATTTTATCTTTTTCTGAGCCACCGTATTCAATAAAGATTCCTTTCATTTTTGCTTGAGGCCCAAGCAATACAATTACATCACGAATCATTGAATCAATTGATTCTAATTTCTTCGTTTCAGTTAATGGCTTAGAAATAAATAACAACTCTGAGGTGATCGTTTCCATTTTCTCTATTTCTTCTATCATAATATTGTAATATTCTTCTTTCCGTACACCCGCTTGCAGTAACTGCAAGAAACCTTTTAAAGATGTTAGAGGGTTACGAATCTCGTGAGCAACACCTGCAGCTAATTGACCAGCTACAGACATTTTCTCTGATTGAATCATTATTTCTTCTACTTCTTTCTTATCTCGCTTATCTGCTATAATGGAAAGATAGTAAGTTCTGCCTGTATCTTTTTCTTTCATTTTAGTCAGTGTACAAGATGACCAAATGGCTTCTCCAGCACTATTTAAAACATTCAGTTGATAAAAACGCTTTAGCGCTGGAGAACGGTCACAATTTTCTTTAATATAGTCAATATCTTCTGTAGATACAAATGTATACCATGGTTTTCCGATTAATTGGGATGGATGATAGCCAAGAACACGCTCGACAGATTTGGAAGTATAGACAAACAAACCGTCCTCATTCAAAACGGAAATAATATCATGGCAATTTTCTTCTATCCAAGTGAGCATAGATGTCGATAGAGACGACAATTGAGGATTATCCCTTTGCATCTGTTCCAGTTCAGCTAAATGAATAGTTTCATCGGTATTTCCTATCTCTTTTTCGTACCTCATCATATTTCCCCCTTCTTTTGCAAATATCAACAATTCCTTTCTGTTACATAATTATATGACTTCAATTTTAATAGTATGACGCTTGTTTCCATATATTTTTCAGCTTATAATGAAATTGACCGTGTATTTAAACATCCAATTATTAGTAATATTACTATAAGTGAATGAAAAAATAAATTAAATAGTTAAATATTTTGTCAAATTCTTGCGAAATTTTGGAAAAAAGAAGGGGAGGAGGAGTATGATGTCGGTTTTTGTTGATTACTTAATTATTTTTTGGGGTTTTTTTATGATTGCAATTATGGCTATTGGCGGTTACTTCATGTTTCGTAAATTTCTTAAACGATTGCCAAAGGAAGATTGAAAATCGACAATGGACTGGGAAACTTATTTTGTAAATAAAACAAAACATATGTGGGATGATGAAGAAAAGCAACTTTTAGAAGAGTTGGTTTCTCCTGTTCCTGAACTATTCCGTGATGTTGCAAGACATAAGATTATCGGGAAAGTTGGAGAAGTTGCCTTAGCAAAAAGCAGACAAAAAATTACACAAGATGTATTAATTGAAGGGTATATAATTGCTACCCCCAAACGTGATCATAAATTTTTACGAAAAAAATTAGCTGAAAAACAAATTGATACTGCACCTTATGAACATTTCTTTCAACAATCCAATAATGATTACAATTCGGATTGGAAGAAAAAACATCAATTATAACCATATAAATTTATCTTAATGGTTTTGAAATAAATCTATCATAATACTATCCATAAATCTCTTATAATGGAAAAAACCGACTTATCCTTCAATAAAGAGGAAGATCGGTTTTTTACACTGGAAAATATAGAATTTCAGGGTTTATAGTATAAGAAAAACTAGAGCTATCGTCATAAGGCTTTGGCAATAGCCAAGTCTTTCTAAAATTTATTTGAAATTAAATTAGTTAAGTGAAAATAACGGCTATAGTGATCTGTGATTAAAAATTATTTAATTTAGTTTTTAATTCCTTAGCCAACTGTAAATATTTATAAAGCATCGCTATGCGCCAAGTAAAAATCATCCCAAAAGCTAATAGGAAAAACATACCACTAGTTTCACCAAGAGATATATGACTTCCTATAGCAAGCTTAACAACAATACGGAATAACAATAGACTAAATAGTATAAAAGCAAATGCTTTAGACGGAATTAAATAAATCGCTTGATTCCGAATTTGAAACTTGGATGTCTTAATTAAAAAGAAGGAGCATAATACACCTACACTAAAAGCTTCTAAAACTTGATACCAACTAATTTGAAACATAGGAAACAAAAACATTAGCGCTCCAGTACTCATAAAAAGTGGTGGTAGAATGATTTTCTTAACAGAAGCCGGCCTTTTTGCTGCTTTTAATCGAAGAAAAATCATAGAAGTTGCCATTATAGCTGCCCCAACTGTACTTGCAATAAACCAAAACATGTGCAATTCACTTTCTCCCATCATAACCTAAATAATTTACTTGTTTACGTGTGACATGGAGAGGAAAAGTAATAGACGAATAAACAAAGCGTCATTTGGAAATTATTTAATAATTAAGAAACAAGTGTCACGTGGTGTTAATACGTTTTTAAATGTATTACACGCTCAATGGTATCGTGGACTCGATTATCGTCAAATGGCTTAACAATGAAATCCTTTGCCCCAAGCTCTATCGCTTCAAAAACTACCTTTTGTTGCCCCATTGCCGAACACATAATTACGGAAGCTTTAGGATCTAATTCAATAATCTTTTTCATAGCTTCAATACCGTTCATTACAGGCATTGTTATATCCATAATTACAATATCTGGCTCCAATTCTTGATATAGTCGCACAGCTTCTTTGCCGTTTTCTGCTTCTCCAACAATTTCATGATTTTTCTTTTTTAGAATCGAAGCGAGTGCAGCCCGCAAAAAATTAGCGTCATCGACTACAAGTATTTTTGCCATGCCACATTTCCCCCTCACTACTCCGTATCATTAGCAATTGATAAAATAATTGTCATCATTACACCTACAACTGTTAAGTATACACCCAAATCAAATATCATGGCTGTAGCTAACTCAATTTCACCAAATATAGGAAAGTGAAAATAACCATAGGTTTGGGATAAAAAAGGCTGTTGAAAAAGAAAAGAACCAATACCTGTGCCAACAGCGATTGCTAAGCCAGCAGGAATTAATTTCACATAATTAATTGGTAACACCTTTCTTACTTCTTTAAACCCGTAGGACATATTCATTAAAAGAATAGCACCAGCAGTCATAAGGCCTCCAACAAATCCACCACCAGGAGAATTGTGTCCAGCCAATAACAAATACACTGCAAAACCCAGTAGAATAAAGGCAATTAAAGATGCAGTGGTTCGTAAAATAAGATCATTCGTTTTGTACATTTGTATTGCCCCTTTAATAGCAGTTATAGTTTTTATTGTAATATATCACAAGTTAAAAATCCATTAGAAGCCATAAAAACCAAATAATCCTGCTAAATATGAAGTTAGCGCGGTCATCCAATCAAAAAACAAAGCGATCCCCATAAAAATCATGACATAGCCACCAATTTTAACAAGTTTTAAGCTGTGCTTTTTTATCCATTTTAATTTACCAATAAAAAATGATAGTACGAAGAAAGGTACTGAAAAACCAAGTATGTATCCAATCATCATCATCATGCCGGTATTAGGCTCTGTGGCAGCTAATGATAATACGATCCCTAAAATCGGGCCAGTACATGGCGTCCATCCTAAGGAAAATGCTAGACCGATAATAAATGTGCCAATAAATCCTGCAGGGCGATTTTTAAAATTTATTTTTCGATCTTTCATTAAAAAATCAAAATTTAGTATACCAACGATAACTAAACCAAAAAACACGATCACTATAGCACCAATTTGCCGAATTATATCTTGGTACAAAAGCAAAAATTCCGATATACCTGAACTTACAAATCCCATCATAATAAATACGGCAGAAAATCCTAACAAGAAGAACACCGTATGAAATATGCTTTTTGCATTCATCATTTTATTGTCCTCAGCTAACTCATTTACGCTCATACCTGTAATATAGGATAAAAATGCTGGATATAAAGGTAATACACACGGGGATATAAAGGAGAGAAAACCTGCTCCAAAAGCTATGAATATATTTATTTCCGACAAAGGTATACCTCCTCTATTACTAATCAATGTGTCTATTGTATCAAACTGGCAATTGATGTCTAGCAAACATTTTTGACAATTAAGTGAAAACGTTTAAAAACCATAATTATTCATGAAATTTTAACCAATCTTCTATGAGCTTATAGATTACTCAATCACCTGTATTACTTAATTATTAAATTATATAGACTCATCAGAAAGAATTTAGCAGAAGAGAGGATGCTAATGATATCAATGCATAATGAACATATTGTGCTTTAAATGGCACCGTTTTGTATCGCTTAAAAACCTTTTATCATCCTTCTAATAAAAACTTCAATGAAACTAATCATTTGTTTAAACGTATTTTATATAGGGTAATTTCTCATAAATAGACTTGAACACTAAGAACGCAATTTATTAATATAATATAATGCAAAGAGTCAGAGAGGAGTTATGAAAAATTTATTTTATTTGTTGATTTTTGCTATAGTTGTTCAATTTATATTCTCCATCACTTAGAAATTACGAGGAGATATATTAGAAAACTTAAAGTACTTAAAAAAGAAACAATGGTTCCTAGATTATCTTAACCAAGAAAACTATTATGTTCACAACAAAAGAGTCCGTAAAACAATTGCTAATTTTAAAACAAAGAAACTTTAAAGGAAATCCTATTTAATTAAGTGTCAAAATAAACTTCACAAAGTTTAGCTCGGTGAGTCCCGCAACTCAATACGAACTTAAAGAAGCTCTGTAAAATGGACTGGTATGATGTTCACGTCGTCTTCCCTTGTTAAAAGCTCGTTTTTCATAAAATATCACTTTTTCTTAGGTAGCAGAGGAAAATATACTCGCTTTTCGAACGCCCGATCCTCCTCTTAAAGCTCGCTGTGCGATCTCGGTCGCTCGTTTTTCCACAGGAGTCTAGCAATATTTCCCCTGCAATGAGTATCTCAAAATAGAACCTTTTTCACCTCTTGCTGCCATAAAATTTCATGCTTCAAACGTTCAAAGTTTCTTGTGCCAAGTGAATCTCGCTTTAAAATCTTTACTGTATTGTTGATGCCTTTGGTATAACGGAGCCATGAAAGATTGTAAGATCTCTTGTTCCCAACGTAAAAACGTTTTTCTTACGTGGTGAAATGCCTATTCATCCATATTGGAAACACGCATCCATTCCAACATTCCTCCAATTTCTTCTCATCACTTGTTTTTATCCATTTATCTATTTTCCCAACCTAAAGTAATTCTGCTACTTTTACTTTAGGATAACAAAGAGAGGGAGAATAAGTGTATTTTTTGCACACTGTAGGAACTCCATTGCGTTTCAATAGAGGACACTACTACATTTAGTAAAGAGTCATATTAAAAAACCACCTTTTCTGCTTAATTTTTCACAGAAATAAGTGGTTTTAAGGAATTTTAACCCAAAATAATACTAAAAGTGCTAATAAAATTAATCAAACACACTTTTTGATAATGAATAACAACGTCTAAAACCGCTAGAACCCTTGGTATATCAACGTTTTTATTTCCCGGACTGATTGTTCATTGCACGCATCATTTGATTAATTTTCTTTTGGGAAGGTTTTTGACCCATTTGCATCATTAATGTTCGTAACATTTGCTCATTAATCGGTGGATTCTTTTTCATGTAATTCATCATATATTTTCTTGCAAGAAAGAATCCAAGAGCAACACCAATAATTAACGCTGCTACAGCGATTAATACGACCCATATTGTGTCCATGTAAAGCTTTCCTCCTTCGTGTTGTCTCTTAAAACAGTATAGTAAATTAATACTAGGAATACATTGCCTCATTATGTTCTGGTTGACTGTATTCCAAAATTGGTGTTATCCAACCAAAGTTTTGTACATTATCGCCAACGACAAAAAGCATTGGTTGATAACTACGTAATATTGGAAATAGCATTTCCTCAGCAATTTCTAACGTTTCACAATGAAATTTTAATTGTTTTTCACCAATATGTAAAGAAATGCATGCCTTCTTATTATATATACTAACCTTATGCTTGTCTATATTTACAAATAAATTAGCAGAATTAAAACGTTGAATTGTTAGCAAAATTCCTTTATAACAAATAGGGTACGTAATGTAATCAAATTGTCTGCGCAAAACAGAACGATTAGGTTGAGATTTCATTTCCATAAAAAACCGATATAATAAGCTACTTTTATGGAAATAATTCTTAGCTACTTCCTCAGTTAAGTGGTATATAGAATACATGTGCATAGGTATAATCTCTCCGATCTTCCTACTATCATGCAGGATTTTATTAGATACACCTATTATACGTGTTTCAAATTAAAAATACTGTCAGGTTTTAAAGAAAATTACCACTTCTTTTGTCTGTCTTTGGCGATCACTATAATATATTCGATTTAGATAAATAAAATTATTTACTAGAGTAAAAAAAGAGGCTGTTGCACAATCAGGTAATTGATTGTGTAACAGCTTTTTTGTGTATACACAAAAAAACAGACCACAAAGGGCCTGTTCTCATGTATTATTAATTTATGACCAATAAACAAATAACACAAACCCA
>NZ_JABXHF010000029.1:0-30000 GCF_013393565.1 Virgibacillus sp. | reverse complement strand
CTCTAGCAAGACCCACGATACAATAAAACTGCTTTCTCTTTAAGCAAAAAGAAAGAATAGCATCTATTAAACGGCTTTAGCTCTATGGACGATAGAGTTAAAGCCGTTTTATTAGTTATTTCTCAACATAAAATGGCCTATTTATTTCTTTGGCTTTAGCAAAAGGCGCAAGCGCTTCAGCAACGTAGCGACTGGAACGAATCAACGAAAGTTTTAGGAATCATGCTCCTGCAACAGGAGTATGCCGGCGCCCTCCGACAAGCCCGTCTTTAGTCGGCCTTCCTATTTAGAACGAACCGATGATGACTTAGCTTAGGGCAATGGAGTGAAGTCGCCTAGTTGCTGGCGCTGGAGCCGGACGTGGCTAAATAACTTAGTAAGTTTATCCACAGCTGCAAAATTTGATAATTTCCTAGACAATTAGAAAAACCTGGCTTGTTGCCAAGTCTTTATGCCAGTTGAGCGAAGTCGTTTTACTTATATTATAATCCTTAAAATCTTATATTTTTCTTTCATGCAAGAGGATGATCTAAAGACAACGTTTGAAAAGAGTTTAGTTTAGTTATCTCCTGTTTAAGCTTGTCCAGCACACATCCATTCATTCTTGATGGAAATTTCACAGCACTTCATACTCGGTATAAATACTCCCCATAGATAGCGAAAGTTTTAATCTTCTCTTCCTTAAGGGGAGTATTTAAGCAAACCTTTGAATACCTTTAGAAAGTTATCACTTAAGTTTTCCTATTTTTCATACCGTAAAATCGGTTTTCTAGCAGCGGTTGTTTCATCCATCCGTTTAACAATTGTTTCATGAGGCGCTTCTTGTACTAACTCAGGTTCGTCTCTTACTTCAGCAGCAATTTGCTTCATTGCCTTAATAAATCCATCTAACGTTTCTTTTGCTTCTGTTTCTGTTGGCTCCATCATTAAAGCTTCTTCCACATTTAGAGGGAAGTAAATGGTAGGTGGATGATAGCCATAGTCTAACAACCGTTTAGCAATATCCAATGTACGTACACCCTGTTTTTTCTGGCGTCTACCAGAGAGGACAAATTCATGCTTACAATGTTGATCGAACGGTAAATCATACTCTTCTTGTAATTGCCTCATTAAGTAATTTGCATTTATTACCGCATACTCGCTTGCTTTCTTCAAACCTTCTGCACCCATTGTACGAATATACGTATAAGCACGTAAATAAATCCCAAAATTACCGTAATAAGGCTTTACCCGCCCGATTGATTGAGGGAGATCATGATTAAATCGATAAGCTGCTCCTCGTTTTTCCAATATTGGTTTTGGTAAAAATGGTTTTAGCTCTTCTGTCACGCCAACTGGACCAGATCCTGGGCCTCCGCCACCATGAGGACCTGTAAATGTCTTATGAAGATTTAAGTGGACAGCATCAAATCCCATATCACCTGGACGCGCATAACCCATAATGGCATTTAAATTTGCTCCATCATAGTATAACTTTCCACCAGCTTCATGAACAATTTGCGCCATTGCTTCAATTTCTGTTTCAAATAAGCCTAATGTGTTTGGGTTTGTTAGCATTAATGCAGCAGTATCAGGGCCGACTACTCTTTTCAAATCTTCTAAATCAACAAGCCCTTTGTCATTAGATTTCACTGTTACCGATTCAAATCCGGCAACCGTTGCTGAAGCTGGGTTCGTACCGTGAGCTGAGTCAGGAACAATCACTTTTGTGCGATGGAAATCGCCATTTGCTTCATGGAAAGCACGAATCATCATTAAAGCGGTCCATTCGCCTTGAGCACCTGCAGCAGATTGTAAAGAAACTTCATCCATTCCAGTTATCTCTGACAACGCAGTTTGCAAGTCATACATCATTTCCATTGCCCCTTGCACACTGCTTTCAGGTTGATTTGGGTGAATATGACTAAAGCCATCCATCCGTGCAACGTCTTCGTTGATTTTAGGGTTATACTTCATCGTGCAAGATCCTAATGGATAAAAACCAGAATCTACACCATAATTTCTATTCGATAGAGCTGTATAATGACGCATTAAATCGAGTTCGCTAATTTCAGGGAGATCTGGTGCTTCTGTTCGAATATACGATTTTGGCAATTCTGCTTCTAAATCCATATCAGGTACATCTAACTCTGGCAAACTATACCCTGTTCTGCCAGTTTTACTACGTTCAAAAATTAATGGAAAGTCTCGATTAGCCATGAATATCCCTCAATTCTTTAACAAATTGATTTATTTCTTCCATACTTCTGTTTTCCGTAACAGCTATAAGCATATGTCCGTTCATGTCAGGATAATCTTTTGCCAGATCATATCCTCCAATGATCCCTTTTGTAAGTAATTTCTCATTAATTTCTGCAATAGGCTTATCCAATTGAATAATAAACTCGTTGAAAAATGCACCATTTTTAACCGTTGAAAATCCTGATTCCTCCAGTTTTTTCATCGCATAACGTGCTTTTTTCATGTTCAAAGTTGCCATTTTTTTTAGTCCATGTTTTCCAATGGAACTCATCGCAACTGCACTCGCAAGCGCATTTAATGCTTGATTGGAACAAATATTAGAGGTAGCCTTATCTCTACGAATATGCTGCTCTCTTGCCTGTAATGTAAGAACGAACCCTCTAACGCCATCCTCGTCCGTAGTTTGTCCTACTAGTCTACCCGGAACTTTTCGCATAAGCTTTTTTGTAGTTGCAAAATAACCACAATGCGGCCCACCAAATTGCGCAGGAATACCGAAAACTTGTGTATCCCCTACTACAATATCTGCACCGAATGCAGCAGGCGGTGTTAAATAGCCCAAAGCCAATGGATTACTTGATGTTATAAGCATCGTTTTCTTTTGGTTTTCAAGCAACTGTTGCACTTCTTCCATCGGTTCTAATTGACCCAAAAAGTTCGGATACTGCATAACGACACTTGCTGTTTCTTCATCCAACGCTGTTTTTAATTGTTCTACGTCTGTTTTTCCCTCCTTTGTATCAATGTAGACGATCTCCAAGTTTGGACCTTTTGCATACGTTTCAATCACCATACGATACTGAGGGTGTACAGCAGTAGAAACTAATATCTTTTTACGCTTTGTTTGTGCAGCACTTAAATTAACAGCTTCCGCCAGAGCAGTTCCACCATCATACATGGAGGAATTAGCCACATCCATACCTGTTAGTTCACAAATCATCGTTTGAAATTCAAAGATGGCTTGTAGCTCCCCCTGCGAAATTTCTGGTTGGTAGGGTGTATATGCTGTATAAAATTCTGATCTGGAAATAACATGATCGACAACAGATGGAATAAAGTGATCATAAACACCAGCGCCTAAAAAGCTTGTGTATTGCTTTAAATTTGCATTTTTACTTGCTAGTTGTGCCAATTCTTTTTTCAAATCCACTTCATTAGCAGGTTTTTTTAAATCCATTGGTCGATTTAGACGTACATTGCTTGGTATATCGGAAAAAAGCTCCTCTGAGTCTTTGACACCAATACTAGCTAACATGGCTTGTTTATCCTCTTCCGTCATAGGTAAATAGCGAAATTCCATTGATTTATCCCCCTACCTTTCTCGTTTATAAAAAGGTGTTTCTACTATTTTTGCTTTTAATTGGCGCTTTCTTACTTGGACGAAAAGCACCGTTCCAAGTTCTGCAGAAGCAGTGCTTACTAAAGCAAGACCCAAATTCTTTTGAAATGTTGGTGATTGCGTTCCTGAAGTAATTGATCCTACTTTTGTTTCGCCATCATAAACTTCGTAACTCGTTCTTGGAATGCCTTTATCTAGCATTTCTAAACCAACAAGTTGTCTCTTTGCACCTTGTTCCATTTGTTGCTGTAATACTTGTTTACCAATGAAGTCATTTGCTTTATTTACCTTTACTGCAAATGATAATCCAGCTTCTATCGGCGTAATCTCCGGAGATAATTCTTGACCATATAAAGGTAAACCCGCTTCAAATCGTAATGTATCTCTAGCGCCTAACCCGATTGGTTCCACGCCTTTTTCTTTACCAGCGTCTAAAATTGCTTTCCATAGCGCAATTCCACTCGCTGTAGGTATATAGATTTCAAATCCGTCTTCTCCTGTATACCCTGTACGGGATACGAGTGCTCGCTCTTCTACCCCTGTAAACGCGATATCTGTCTCAAATCTAAAGAAGCGGATTGCCGATAAATCTGCTGATGTGAGCGATTGCAATACTTCTTCTGCAAGAGGACCTTGTAAGGCAAGCTGAGCATAACAATTGGAAACATTCTCAATAGCAAGCTCTTCCGCTACATAATCATTATTGTCAAGAAGCCATTGATAGTCTTTATCTGTGTTTGCTGCATTTACAACAAGCAAGTAGTCGTCTTCTTTTAGCTTATAAATTAAAAAATCATCAACGGTTCCGCCATCTTCATAACACATAAACGTATATTGTGCCCGGTTCGGCGTTAGTTTTGCCACATCATTCGTAACCATTCGTTGCAAAAATTCTAAACTTTTCGGCCCTTTAACTTCAATTTCCCCCATATGGGATACATCAAATAGACCAGCTTTCATCCTCGTCACCTCATGTTCATGTTTAATGCCTTTAAACTGAACAGGTAAGTTCCAACCGCCAAAATCAATAACTTTAGCCCCATATTCTTCATAAATAGGATATAAAGGCGTTTGCTTTAACTCGTTCATCCCGATCACTCCCTTAAATCTTTCTATAGTACAAAAAACAGAGATTTCATTGTTTTTCATGAAATCTCTGTCCTGCTACCAGAAAGTTGCATACCGATAACACTAATAATCGGTACTTGCTTCGTGGGTGGTCTACAGCTAACCGCCGTAAACACTCTCCAGAGTTGCGTCCTACAAGAGTCTGTTTGCCTGAGAGATTCGCTTTCACTTGCTCCTTCGGCGTTACATAGTTTAACACTTTAAAAACAAGCCATCTATGTAAACTCTCCCCTTGTATTCATTCGCTTTTATGAAAAATGTAGTTTTGGTTATACTATGTACTAATTCATCAATGAAACATCCATTTATTGTGTATTATTATATCACATATATAGAAAGATAAAATAGAGAAACAGTTATTATATAGAAAAGGAAGGTTACCATGAAATCAATCTATATAGATAAAGATGATAACTTCATAAACGAACTTGAAGATAAACTTAAAAAAAATACGCAACTTTCTTCTTGGGAATTATTTTCCATGGCTTATGCTGCAGAACAAACTACCATGGTACCTAACTTTACAGGCTTAAGAGCCCTTGAATTTTTACCACATGTTACCTTTTTAGATCATCAAATTCAAACAGCTGAACGAGTTGTTGAGCAAATGAATGGTAGAGCTATTCTAGCCGATGAAGTTGGTTTAGGAAAAACCATTGAAGCAGGGCTTGTATTAAAAGAATATATGATTCGTGGCTTAGTTAAAAAAGCACTCCTTCTCGTACCTGCATCTTTAGTAAACCAATGGGAAAAAGAGTTGAATGAAAAGTTTTATCTTCCAGCTGTAGCTTACAGGAAAAACATGAGCTGGGAGCAGGGTAACATTATCATCTCTTCTTTAGATACAGCGAAAAGGGTACAACACCAAGATACTATTCTTGATTTAGACTATGATTTCGTACTTGTTGATGAAGCACATAAATTAAAAAATCATAAAACAAAGAATTACCAGTTTGTGCGCTCATTAAAAAAGAAATATTGTCTATTATTAACAGCTACACCTGTACAGAATGAACTTCTAGAAATTTTTAATCTTGTATCTATCTTAAAACCAGGGCATTTAGGTAGCTATGATTCTTTTAAAGCAAGTTACGGGAATGATCGAAAAACGATGAAACAAGATCTATACCTAAAACAATTAGTTCAAAAAGTAATGGTTAGAAACACTAGAAAAGATACTGGTTTAAATCAAATTAAGCGTCATATAGAAACCATCTGGACAGAGTTCTCTCGTGAGGAAGCTGAAGTTTATCAAGCATTAGAAGAAAGTACTATGCTACTTCCTTCTTTTTCTAAAATTACCTTTTTGCGAGAATTATGTTCATCAAGGGAAGCATGTTATTTATCACTTAAAAAATTGCTCGAAGAAAACCCAGAACTTGAATCTGTTCAAGGTGTAATAGAAAAAATTGAGCAATTACCTCATCACCAAAAAGCAGGTAAAGTGGTTGAATTAATAAACAGCATAGGAAATGAGAAAGTAATCATCTTTACAGAGTATCGAGCTACGCAATTTTACTTACAATATTACTTGAAACAGCACGGTATCAGTTCTGTACCGTTTCGAGGCGGTTTTAAACGTGGGAAAAAGGATTGGATGCGTCAACTTTTTAAAGATCACGCCCAAGTGTTGATTGCAACAGAGGCTGGAGGTGAAGGGATAAATTTGCAGTTTTGTAATTATATGATCAACTATGACTTGCCATGGAACCCCATGCGTTTAGAGCAACGTATTGGCCGTATTCATCGCTATGGTCAGGAAAAAGATGTGTTTATCTACAATTTCGCCATTAGAAATACAGTGGAAGAGCACATTATGAAATTATTATATGAAAAAATTCATTTATTCGAAAACGTCATTGGAGATTTAGATGCCATTTTAAGTGAGCTTTCGATTCAAAATATGGAACAGGAAATTGAACAAATCTACACAGAATCAGAAACAGCCGGTGAAGCAAAAATTAAATTACAAAATTTATCGGCTATTATTGAGGCAGAACAACAATCAAACTTGGAGGAAAAGCAATATGGTGATACATGATTTGAATGCATTTCTACATGCTTTTTTTAAAGCACACCACTGCCAAATACTGTCCAATGACAATGGCGTATTAAGCATTCAACTAACAGAAGAATTGGATAAGGTACTTATGAATAGGCCATTTTATTGGCATTATATGAAAAAAATGGGCTACACCGGCGATCCCATGAACCTTACATTAATAACGAACCCAGATAAGCGTCAGGAAAAAGGGGAGTGGATTCATTTTGGTAGCCCTCGTTTGCAACAAATCATTCGCTATTTACAAGATACTAAAAAATATACCAAGCTCTTTCAGCAGTTATCTCCAAATAAAAATACGCCTCTATATCCATGGCTTGTAACGAATATAAAAATAAGCTACCAAGGAAAGCATAAGCGAGACGAGTTGTTTTCAATTGGCTTGAATTTAATAAATGGTGTAATGCATGCAAAAATGATGGATGTATTAAATACTATTTCGCTTGAAAAAACCATTGCGGATTATTGTTACACGTTGTCACCAATGATTAAAATGGAAAGTGGTTTTAAACGTATTGAGTCCGTATTAGATCAATATATAGAAAACCAGGAACATCAATGGGCAGTTGATTCTTTACAAGCTTTAGAAGAAGAAACAAAGCTATTACATCATTTTTACACAGAGGATATGGAAGATGAGATGATGAAAAGGGAATTACAAGAAATTCAAGAACGGTTTCAGCCCAAAATATTATATCAAGTGATTAATGGTGGTTTATTTTATTTAGCAACGGAAACATCCTAACCTTTAACATACAAACAATCTCGAGCAGGCGTTTATTTCGCCTGCTTATTCGACGTGTCACGCAGCATTTTTAAAGCTAGAGGGATGACACCAAACCATTTGTTTGTCATCAAACGCTCTTGTCTTTTTTTGGTTTCTTTACGTTGTCTTCTCTTTTCCTTAGGCATATCTAAATAAGTGACAACTTGTTCAGTTACAAATTGCAGGTAATCCTTTGCCGACATAATTTCCCCTCCTATTTTAGAAAAACTTGACATATCACTACGTATTACTATAAACCAAAAAATTTTTTACTCTCTATAGTGTAAAAAATGAACTACTTATAGTTTTTCCAAATGTAAATACTTTATCCCAATAAGAGATCAGACAATTTTCCGCTGTTCATGAAAGAAAACGTGCTCAAAGGCATAAAGCGCTAGAAGTTAAGAAGGGACCTCTCTACGTAATCTGATTGCTGTTTTCCCTTTGCTTTAGAAAGACTGTTGACACCAAGTCTTATGGCTAAAGCTGTAATTTTTCTTATACTATAAACCTTTAAATTTTACACTTTCCTATAGAAATAAAAAAATTAAAAAAGAAGGAGTTTGATGTCTTTTGTCGAAATATAGTTGTATAAGGAGGTGAATAAATTATTGAACCCTGCAGAAGTAAAATCTACCCGTTTACTATTGGAAGCAATTGAGCGCGATGCTTCCGACATTCACTTCTCCCCTCTCCCAACTAAAACGGATATCTACCTTCGAATTCAAAGTCAACGCGTTTTCCACAAAAGCATCCCGACTTCATCATACCAGCTCTTGCTTACGTACTATAAGTTTACATCTGCTATGGATATTGGTGAAACAAGGAAACCACAAAATGGAACGATTGCTTTCCAATTAAAAGGTCAAGCTTATGATCTGCGTCTATCCACATTACCTGTGAAACACAATGAAAGCCTAGCTATTCGGATTCTACCTCAGCAAGAATCCCTTCCGCTTCAACAGTTATTTCTTTTTCCACAGCAATTAAAAATTTTATTAGGTTGGTTGAAAAATCGTTCTGGTCTAATTCTTATTAATGGGCCGACAGGAAGTGGAAAAACGACTACCTTATATGCGATTGTAGAGGAGATGTGATGTGATGGCTTGTAATGTGTGTTGCCTACACATCTCCTCTACCTTATATGCGATTGTAGAGGAGATGTGTAGGCAACACACATTACAAGCCATCACGTTAGAAGATCCAATCGAAAAAGACATAGAGACAATACTCCAAGTACAAATTAACGAAAAAGCTGGAATAACATACCAAGCAGGTTTCAAAGCAGCATTACGTCATGATCCTGACATCATTTTGGTAGGCGAAATTAGAGACTCCGCTACGGCTGCATTTGCTGTCGAGGCTTCTCTATCTGGTCACCTTGTTTTAAGTACTATCCACGCTACTAATGGATTAGGCACCTTGTACCGCTTAAAAAGCCTCGGTTTAAAGATGGACGATTTAAAACAATCGCTAATTGCTATTGCATCCATTCAATTACTTCCATTTGAGATAAGAAAGTATGGAAAACGAAGAGCAGCCATCTTAGAATTACTTGAACCGTCTCAATTAATTCAATACTTTCAAAATGATGCGCAATGGACTATCAATTCATATCATTCATTTACCCACTTACGAAAGAAGGCATTTGCTTATGGATATATTTCTAAAACATCCTTTGAAGAAACATAATAAACTGTCAAATCAACAACAATTGCGGTTTTTAAAACGCTTAAACCATCTTTTAACCAATGGATACCCTCTTATTGAAGCATTAAATAGTATAGCTTGGACAAAACCGTTTAGTAATTTGTCTAAAAAAATTATATTTGAATTAAAAAATGGCGCTACATTTGATCAAGCTTTACAAAAAAGCGCTTTTCATCCATCTATTACGAATTACCTCTCCTTTTCAATGTCCAATGAAAATTTACAAGGAAATATACAGCGTTGCTACAAAATGTTTGAGCAAAAACTGAAATACAGTAGCAAGTTTAAACAAGCTATCCGCTATCCCATTCTTTTGTTAACGATTTTCTTGCCTATACTGATTCTGCTCAAACAACTAGTGCTTCCCTCTTTTATTGAACTATACCAAGGAATACCAGGATCTTCGACAATTTTAGTTATAGCCATTTCCCTCATTGATTGGTTACTCCTATTATGCATCATTACATTCATTACAGTTTGTATCCTCGCACTTAGCTGGCAACGTATGAAACGTTCCATATCAATAGAGAGACAAATTAGATTATATACTCGCATTCCGATTTACAGAGCTTTTTTAACCACACAAACTTCTTTTTTATTTGCTACTCAATTTAGTACTTTAATTCAAACAGGCCTTTCCTTTAAAGCAATTCTTCAACAAATGATGTATCAAAAGAAACACCCGCTTATTGCTCACTATGCCAAGCTTATGACAACGCAATTGAGAGAAGGGCGACAACTTCCAACTTTGCTAAGTCAGTTTGATTTTTTAAATAAGCCAATTTCTAATATTTTCCAAAAGGATAGCAATACAGCAACTTTGAAAATGGACTTACATGTTTATGCAGAAGGGTTAATGGAAGAAATGGAAACAAATATGCTCAAACTCATCACCTATATTCAACCTATGTTTTTTATCATAATTGGCTGCTTTGTTTTATTTATCTATATAACACTAATGTGGCCTATGTTCCAACTTATCAAAACGATTTAAGTTGCAATGTAAAAATTAATGGATACATGAGGAGGATTATGTACATGTGGAAGAAAAATAACGCTTTTACTTTAATTGAAATGCTAATTGTTCTAATGATTATTTCCGTGTTAATTATTCTGATCGTTCCTAATTTAGGGAAACGCAGCCAAGAAGTAAACAGCAAAGGTTGTGAAGCATTGGTAGCAGTTGTTCAAGCTCAGGTCGATGCATATTATGCTGAACATCATCAGTTCCCGACTAATTTAGACGCACTAGTGCCAGAGTACATTCATGAAGATCAGAAATCCTGTAACGACAAGGAACTAAGCTATGAAAGTAATACCGGAAAAGTTCGCAACTAAACGCATAAAGCAAACCAATGGTTTTACGCTGATCGAAATGGTGTTTGTTATGAGTATTATGTTCATTATGTTGGGGCTGCTGTTACCTCCACTTTCTGCAAATGTAAATAAAATGGAAAGTGATCACGTTATTGATAAACTAGCTTCGGACGTTATGACTATACAGCATATGCATGCTACTACAAATGGTACGGTTAGGATTCAACTATACAGAGATAAATATGTCATATTAAAATCAACTAAAGTTTTAAAGCAAGTTTCCCTCCCAGAAGGATTCTGGTTTAATCAAAATGGAAAGCATTTTTTAGAGTTTCATAAGGGGGGCAGTATTAAACAACCTCGAACATTCTTTCTATACTCGCCCACGACAAAATATAAAATAATCTTCCCGTTTGGTAAAGGACGGTTTCGTGTTGAAAAAAGTTAATGGATTTACTCTCATTGAAGTTATTATTGCATCGAGTTTATTGTTTTCGTTAATGTTAGTTTTAGTACCTGCTTTTTCTATTCTTCATGTAGAACAAACAGTATTACATGACCGGCTAGCAATTGCCTATAAACTTCACGACGAAATGCAGCCAATCATTTGGGAAAACGATAATTTTAGGACAAATTATCATTTACTTGTCAATAAACAAACCGTAACGATAGAAATTGATAATGAGCACAACTACTTGAAGGGATGTGCATATTGGAAAAATGCGAAACAAACAAACGAAGAAGTCTGTCTTTATGCCGAGCCATCTTGAATATGGTTTTACATTTGTTACAACATCCATTTCCATTGTAGTTTTAGTTTTTAGTATTCCATTTGTTAGTTATCTATTACGCCAAGTTTCCGTAGACCATGCAATGAATGATTTATCCGTTGGACAGTTTTTTATATTTATGCGTAATGAAGTTATGCAAGCGGAAGAGATAAAAATATATCCTCATCAATTAAAACTGTCTATGCATAATGGAGATGAAGCTACATTTGAAAAGTATGGTAACCTTATAAGAAGACAAGTTGATG
The DNA here is from genome assembly GCF_013393565.1 of Virgibacillus sp. Taxonomy (NCBI): domain Bacteria; kingdom Bacillati; phylum Bacillota; class Bacilli; order Caryophanales; family Bacillaceae; genus Virgibacillus; species Virgibacillus sp. The sequence continues at coordinate 18,401 of NZ_JABXHF010000029.1, read as the reverse complement.
GTACCGGTCATGAAATATATTTACGGGATATAAAAGACATTACATTCTCCCCTCTTTCTTACGGATTTCACATTATCATTACTACCATGAAGGGGGAAAAGTATGATAAAAAAATCATCTATTACCCTTAATAACGCTGGGTTTATGTTCCCGTTTGTACTATTTATTACAGTTCTCGTGTTAATGATTATAACAGCTACTGCCTATCACTATCAAAACAATATAGTTATGACAAAGAATCAAATCGAACAATTAAAAATAGAGACAATGGTGCAAATGTCACGAAAAAAAGTCAAGCAAGAACTCATTCAAAATGGAGAGCTAAAAGAACAAATGGATTTTTCATTTCCTTATGGTGACGTTTCTTTACGTATAAACGCTATACCTTCTAATAAGTATACATTGCTTTTCACCATCACAACGGACAATCAATCCACAATCCAACTGAGAGGGTTTCTTAAACCCTCTTTATAGAAATACAATCTACAGAAAATAGGTTTAAAGGTTCCGTATTCTTTCGTTTTTGAATTAATCGAATTACCTTTAAGAATAAATAGAAATAGACAGAGCAAAACATTTGGCGACTTTTTAGTACAAACATTGCTATGAATAGAACAGCAATTCCATGACTATCATTTACAAGTTCATACTGGTCGTTTATAATGACTATGATAAGGTTACCAAAAGGAGGGGGATTGGCATGGATCGAATGTTTCGTGTGTTAGCCTTTTGGACAGGAATTTTTACTGTAATGTTTTTCGTGGGAGATATGCAAAAAACCGCATTACTTTTTCTCGTTCAAACGGCCTTTTTCCTAACATTAAGTTATTTGAAACTTTCTGAACGCATGTATATGTATTTATTCGGGGCATACTGTACCATATTCTTTATTGGCTTTACATGGTATTCAGAATTTATACTTGTACCTGGTTTCGGACACTAAGAGGCAACAAAAAACCCTGCTACATACTGTAAGGCAGGGTTTTTTGTTTTTTGCACAATGGTTTGAAAGAAGATGAAGTATTACAGGAAAACTCCATTCAGACCGAGCAATTATTTTACTTATTCCTCACACTGTGAAGAACGGGTTATATTGCTTTTCAAATTGGATATTCGTTTTTGGCCCATGACCTGGATAAACGATAAAAGCGTCATCCAACGTATATATGGATTCTTTTATAGACTTTTCTAGTTGCTGAAAATCTCCTCCTGGTAAATCTGTACGGCCAATTCCTTGTTGAAATAAAACATCTCCGCTAATAATGAATTTTTCTGTTGTAAAAACGAAAGTAACACTGCCAGGAGAATGACCTGGCGTATGTAATACATGAAAAGAAAAGTCCCCAAGCGCCATCTTCCTTGGATATAAAAATTGATCCGGCCTTTCTGTTTCTACTTTTTTCTGTGTAAATAACAGTGAACCATTCTTACTAGCATCTTCAAGCCAGTTGGCTTCCAATTCGTGCAGATAAACATCGATATGATATGCTTTTCGTAATCCATCTACTGCTCCAATATGGTCAAAATGAGCATGTGTTAATAAAATAGCAATTGGTGTTACGTGATGATCTTGTAAAAATTGCGTAACTTTCTCCGCATCACCACCTGGATCAATAATTAACGCTTCTTCTTGATCGTATACAATATAACAATTTGTCCCTAATGGACCTAAAGACATTGCGTGTATATGCATGTATATTTCTCCTTTCAATGTGAATCCTGTATCGCTTATTCCAAATTCTTACAAAAGAAATAAGATAAAAGTCATAGTTGCTTAGATGAAGGACGTAGCGTTTAGGAATTACTATTTCTCACTAAGTTTTCTTCTGTATTCTTTTTCCCTTTCTTGAATAGAGACCGTCTAATAGTTGAACTACCTTGATCCAACCATCTTCGGAATTTACCGAAGTAGACTCCTTTCTTTCCGCTCAGCCTGAAAAACAACTGAATTTAATGCAAAGTCTCGACAAACATTAAATAATACTATAGAATAATGGATATAACCGCACTAGTTACATAATAATACAAATACATTTTCTATACCAATAATAGGAAATGAGAAGCTAAGGAGGAAGAATTTCATGCATATCGTATTAGGGGTTTTGTTTTTATTAGTAGCTATTCTTGCAGTTGTATCGATCATACGTCAACTAAAATACAAAAATATTTTTGCTATTGGTTTTTCTGCAATTACAGCGCTAGCGTTTGGATTCTTTGCTGTGGCAACCATTATTTCCGAATTAGGTAGTTAAATGAACAAAGGCGCAAGCGCCCGGTTAGCAACGTAGCGAGTGGAACGGAAGCAACTAAAGTTTTAGGAATCATGGTGAGGCGGTGTTGCACGAACCAATGATGACTTTATCGTAGGGCGATTCGTGAAGTCGCCTAGTTGCTGGGCGCTGGAGCCGGACGTGGCTAAATAACTTAGTTAGTTTATCCACAGCTGCAAAATTTTATAATTTCCTAGACTAAGAAAAAGCTGACATGTATTGTCAGCTTTTTCTATTTATTTTTTATTGAAATCGATAAAACGAAATAAGTCACCGTAAATTAAATCATCGGAATAGTCTAATTCTCTTTCTACTTGCTCGCGAGTCAAGTCGCATGCACTCGGAGTTTCGTTAGAATCGCCCTTCTCTTGATTTTCTTCAACTGGGTCTCCAGTTTTCTTATTGTAACACGTATCATTTGTATAAATATACTCATCTGTTATAAAGCTTCCATTTCGTAAAGCTACAAAATCTTTACGTTGTTTACTAAACAAATCATTGCCAAATTGAATATCCTGTTTATTTTTTATACCTAGTAAGTTTAACAATGTAGGTTTCATATCAATCTGTCCAGCAATTTCAGATTTAATTTCCCCTTTTCCAAAACCAGGTATATGGATAAATAGTGGTACACGTTGCAATTGAATGTGATCGTAAGGAGTAATCTCTTCTTTTCCTAAATACTGACTCATTGCCTTATTGTGATTTGCACTAATTCCATAATGGTCACCCATAATAACAATAATAGAGTCTTCATATAACCCAGAACGTTTTAATTCATCGAAGAACAGTTCAATGGACTCATCCATATATCTAACGGTTGGAAAGAAATTATTTAACGTATTAGAATTGGAATCATACGGTTCAATAGATCGATCTTCTTCATCTAACTCAAATGGAAAATGGTTCGTTAATGTTATCAATTTCGTATAAAAAGGTTTCTCCATTTGCTGTAGAATATCGGTCGATTGTTCAAAAAACGGTTTATCTTTTAATCCCCAGCCAACCGAACTTTCTTCTGTTATTTCAAAAGATTCTTCCCCATAATAATGGTCAAACCCTAAACTTTGATACATTTGATCTCTATTCCAAAAACTCTTATTATTCGCGTGCAAGACACTAGAATAATATCCATTCTCACCCAATATTTCCGGCATTGCATTATATTCATTTTGACCGTGGGTAAAGAAAACAGCGCCACGTGATAGCGGATATAACGAATTTTCAACAAGAAACTCCGAATCAGAAGTTTTTCCTTGCTCCGTTTGGTGATAAAAATTTTCAAAATAGAAAGTATCTTTATCCTTCGTTAAAGCATTCAAAAATGGTGTGATTGGCTCCCCGTTAACATCATTATTAATGACAAAACTTTGAATTGATTCCGCATTAATAAAGATTACATTCTTACCTTCTGCTACCCCAAACAACTCGGAAGTAGTATTTCTAGCCATGTTCTCGTCCATATATTCTTGGATTTCCGGAAGCTCATTCCCATCCGCAAACACTCGTTGCGTCTTTGCTTTTGCTTGAGTTGCAATATCATAGATATGATAATTAAACAAACCAATGTTTTTTACTAAATACTCACGATCAAACGCACGCGTAAACAATTGTGGACGTTCCATTTCCGCTAAGAAGAAGTTTCCCGCTAATAAAACAAATGACATAGCAAGCGCAAAGACCTTCCCACTTTTAGGGTATTGCGCGGCAACTTGAACGGCTTGTTTTCGGCTAATAAACCAGATTATAACAACGTCTACAAATAGTAATATATCGTATGGTTTAATCAATGTTAAAATACTTGAACCCAAATCAGCAGCGTTACTCGCTTGAAAAAGTTGCGGGATCGTAATAAAATCAGTAAACGATCGATAAAAAACAAGATTCGCAAATATAATCAACGTGCCTATTAAAATCGTATAACGTAAATATTTCATTTGTCTTTGCGGTTTTTTAATCCATACACTTAATGCAAATATTAAAAATCCAGATACAAATGGATTAATAAGTAATATAATCTCTTGCATCATATTTTCCAAATCAATCGAGAACATAAACCGGTATACAAGATATGTTTTTATTCCAAATAAAATGGTTGCTAGTATAAATAACGGTACCTTATTTATTTTCTGTTTCATACAACTTCCTCCTATTTATTTTCCCCTCTCTTCATTTTTACAACGCTTTTTATGCGTTTAATAAAAATCCCCTTCTTGTTAGACGAATTTTTACATGTAAACTCATAGTGGAAAAACTATAGTGAACTTCAATATATCGTTTTCTCGTTTTTATCCCCTAGTTAAATACGTTGATGTTTTGGTCTAAGGCTTTTAAACCAAGTGAGAACTAAAATTCGAAACACAATCAAAAAGGATATTATCCAACCCTTAAACAGCAGAATGGAAGCATATAGATTTGTTATATGCATATTTTGAATTTATAGTTACAACGCTTAGAAAAACTAAACTTGTAGCTCAAGTTTTATGGCGGAAGAACGCCGTCGTTTTGCTTATACTATAAACCCTAGAAACCTTTATACTTTCCTATAGTAAAAATTTTAAAATCGTATACACCATTTCGATTCTGTTTAAACCATTGTAATGCTATAATTATATCACTCTATAGCCCATAGTAGAAGGCTATACTACTAAGACGTTTTACATGTTAAAAAGTTTCATATATTATTAGATTTTTTCACCAAATACTTTTTTCTCTAGCTTTTGCTTTACTAAAAAAGCAGCGCCTATAATACCTGCATCATTACCTAATTGGGCAAACTTTAACTCACAGCTTTGTTGTACTTTTGGAAGAGCGTAACGGTTAAACGCTTCTTCTATAGCCGTTAACAAAGGTTGTCCAGCTTTCGAGACACCACCTCCAATTAATACTTTCGCTGGACTAATAGTAACGCACATGTTTGCAATTGCCAACCCTAAAATATCGGTTGTATGCGCGACAATTTGTTTTGCTTCTACATTCCCTTCATTCGCTAATTGGAAGACGTCTTTTGCAGTGATAGTTCCTTTTATATTTACATGTTTAGCTAATTTACTATCTGGTAAAATCTCGGCTAATTCGAACGCTTGTCGCACAATACCGGTAGCAGAAGCAATGGTTTCTAAACATCCTTTTCTACCACAATTACATACGGAACCATTTGTATCCATAATAATATGACCAATTTCCCCACCTATACCGGCTTCTCCATTTACTACTCTACCGTTTGCAATAATGCCACCACCTACACCAGTACCAAGTGTAACTGCAATTAGATTAGCTACTTGATTACCAGCTCCACGCCAGTTTTCTCCTAAGGCTGCTACATTTGCATCGTTTTCTACAAATACTGGAAGTTTGGATTGACTACTTAGTAATTCACCTAGAGGGTAATTTTTCCACCCAATATTTACCGCTTCATAAATAAATCCTGTTTCATCTTCAATAAATCCTGGAGCGCCAACACCTATCCCGAGAACTTGCTCTTCTTTATAATGCAAATGCTTTAATTTTTGGCGAACTGAATTCCAGATATCATCTACAATATGCTTACCACCATCATTTTTGTTTGTAGGAATTTCCCATTTTCTTATAATTTCTCCATCATTACTAATTAATCCTAATTTGGCTGTAGTTCCTCCAATATCCATACCAATAATTATTTGCTCCATTACTAATGACTTCCTTTCTTCTGCTTCAACGTAGATGTAATTTCTTTTTTTAGTATCATTTTTGCTTCCATATACGTTTTATTTTCTATAAAGCCAAGCTCATACAGTTCATTTATTTCTAATTCCATCATTTGTAAATCACCTAAACGATTTCCCGTATAAATAAATGTACCATACTTTCTTAAGAATTGCTGTATATCATACATCGTTTTCATACAATCACCAGTTTAATTATACTAAATCCTTTTCAGAAAGAAAAATACTATGAGAAATACTGAACATATTTTCATGTAATGGACAAAAAATTTTCGAATTAAAAAACTTAGCAAAAGTGCTAAGTTTTGCTAAGTCCTCTCTTCTATCTGTTATCGATCAGGGTCTCTTGGGTGTAAGAAAGCAGGTCTGCGATTTTTCAACGGAATTGGCGAGCGCAAAAATACATCTCGAAACGGACGATAGGAAAAGGGAATGAACGGCCAAAAATAAGCAACGTTAAACGATTTCATTCTAACCAAATACAAAATCCAAAGAGTTATGCTAACAATATAACCAATAGCACCAAACAAAGCAACAGCAAATAAAAGAAAGATACGAACTAAGCGATTAGCCAAGCTTAGCTCATAACTTGGTGTTGCATATGTACCAATAGCTGCTACCGCTAAATATAATACAACTTCATGGGAAAACCACCCTACTTGTACAGAAACCTCACCGATCATAATAGCTGCAACTAAACCAAGTGCAGTGGCTAACGAAGAAGGTGTATGAATGGCTGCCATACGTAGAATATCTATTCCGATTTCCGCTAGTAAAAATTGGACAAATAACGGAACAACACCAGCTTCATCAGGACCTATATATTGCAAATTGGCTGGCAAATAATCAGCGTGTTTTGCAAATAAGTAGTATAATGGCAGGATGAAAATAGAAGCTATAACAGCAAAAAATCGTACAAATCGTAAATAGGCACCGATTAATGGCTTTTGTCTATATTCTTCTGCATGCTGTAGATGATGAGCATATGTTGCAGGAGTTATCATTACACTAGGTGAACCATCAATAATAATGAGAACATGGCCTTCATAAAGATGCGAAGCGGCTGTATCTGGGCGTTCTGTATATCTTACTGTTGGATATGGATTCCAGTGCCTCCCACTAATATACTCTTCAATAGTTTTCTCAGCCATAGGCAAACCATCTGTATCAATCATTTCTAACTTTTTTTTTAAGCTCTCTACCCTATGTTTATCAGCTATATCTTCAATATAACAAATACAAATATCTGTTTTTGATCTTCTCCCAATTTGCAAATACTGCATTCGTAAAGAACGATCTCGAACCCTTCTTCTCGTTAAAGCTGTATTAAAGACAATTGTTTCCACATATCCATCTCTAGAACCTCGAACAACACGCTCTAAATCGGGTTCCTCTGGCGAGCGAGCAGGATAAGTTCTTGCATCAATAATAATGACTTTATTTGCGCCTTCTACAACTAATGCAGCTGGGCCGCCGAGGACAAGGTCGCTTGCTTCATTTAAATCATTCGCTTCATCTACTTCAATGTAAGGAATATATCTTTCAAGTAATTTTTTTAATACATTTGGTTCTAAATCTTCCGTCTCTAGTTCAGCAAAAAGCTGCATGATATAAAGTAATATTTCATCTTTGCCAAATCCATCAATAACAAACAAAGCCATCTTTATACCTGCATACTCCAAGTCACGTTGAATCATATCAAAGCTTTGATCGACTGCTAATCGCTCATGCATATAGTCTCGGTTGTTTTCAAATGATGAAAATAGTGGCTGCCTTTCCGTTTGCATTTACTCACCTGACCTATTCAAAATCTTATGGTTAGCTTTCAACAACAGAGGCTATATTATACATTATTCCAAAATTAGCATACCTCGTTTAGCGAAAACATAAAATGCATAAGACAAGTCTGTCAAAAAGGACGTGGTTTAATGAAAAAATGGTCTGTCATCACCATCGTTGTTGCCATAACTAGTTTTATTACCATTATCTATATCGTTGGTTTACAATCTAAACCAGCAATTACGTATTTTCCTCTTGATAAAAATTTTGCATTTACAACAGCAGAAACCGATATACAACTTTTTACTGATAAAGGAATAGACGATTATGAAATTATCTGGAAAGCATCTTCTGCAACAGAAATTCCTGTCTACTTAAGGCAAGATGTTTCTTTACTATTTGACAATGGAAGGCTAAGAGGAGCTTTGTCGAAGTGGGTGCAAGATACTGATACAATTCATTTAAAAAGAATGCTCACTTTAGAGGATAGTAGTTTGTATGAAGCGATTTCCTTTCATCATGGGGAAATTCATGAATAAAACAGCCAAATAAAGAGCATGCAACAAATGTCAAGTGCTCATTTATATGTCATCGACTCACCAGCAGCAAAATTAGATTCATTTAAAACACCTTCTACAACATACGAAAAAGAATGGAAAACACTACTTGATCGTGCCTCCATGCAGCAGCTAACCTATCATTGGAATACATTGTATGAATATTTCGATATTAATAAGGAAACTTATACAACTGTGCCTTTAACCGATTTAGATAAGTTTGCGACACAACCGATAGCTGGCTTAACACAAGCGCAAACAGATAAAGTTATGGGACAATTATGGGAAGGATTGTACAAAAACTATCTCTTACCAATTGTGAATGCGGAAAAAGCAGTCAATAGCTATGTTCCCATTATTTTATTCGACAAAAAAAACAAACATTTACTCGTGCTTTTTGAGATGAATGGTAAAAAAGAAAAACTCATACAGCAGTATTCTTTTTCAGAATAAGGTATCCAAGAAAGATTATCTGATAAGGCGCCGTTTGCTAAACTTTCTAGTATGACTTACATTCCTATATAATAAAAAACTTACGGCACCTTATATCAAAGATGAATTCCTACTTTTCATGTTTACTTCGGTTTTTCGCCTGTAATCTGCTCATACATTTCTTGAAAATCTGTGTTATTAGAGTCTAATTGATAAGCTCTTTTGATGAATTCTTTTGCTTCCTCTATATTACCTTGCTGGTAATATAGTAAAGCAAGGTTATAATGTGCTTCTGGAAAACTATTGTCCAGTTGAACACTCTGTTTCAAATCATCCATAGCTAAATTTTGCTGATTTAATTCAATATACGCATAGGAACGATGGAATAAAATAGCTGCTTTCCATTGCTCCTCCCCTTCAGTATTGCGTATTGCTTTACTGGCCTCTGTAACAACTTGTTCATATTTTTCTTCTTGAACTAATTCTTCAATGTGCATGACATAATACATTGGAGAGTTCATGTTGTTTGTTATGCCGTATTGTATAATTCCATATGCAAGCGCTAAGTAGACAAGCACTGCACTAAGCTGCTTCCATCTTTCTTTTTGTTTCGGCAAGTGAACAATCCCAGAAGCAATAAAACCTGCTACTAGACCACCAAGGTGAGCACCATTGTCAATAGCTGGAATAGAAAAACCAAACACAATATTTATTCCAATTAACAACAATACATTACTTCCAATAGTTTGAAAGAAAACCCTCCTATGATGAAGCCCAAAAAATAATAACGCTCCAAATAATCCAAATAGAGCACCAGATGCACCTGCGGCAATATTGGCTGAAAAAGCAAAGCTTGCTATTCCACCTCCTATTCCAGCCAGAAAATAAATAATTAAAAATCGAATGGAACCGTAAATACGTTCTACTAATGTACCTAAATAATAAACAGCAATCATATTCATTACTAAATGTAGCAAACCAATATGTAAAAACATGGAGCTAATAATTCTCCACCATTCCCCATTTTCAATAATAGCTGGATTAAATTTAGCACCAAATTGTTTTAGTGTTTCGATATTTTCGCTCCCACCGTTCAATTCTAACAGCAGAAATAAACTAACGCATAGAATTAAAATGATATATGTCAGCTTTGGTTTTCCAAAAGAAAATAACTCTTTCTTTTCTTCCTGATCATCCAAAATTCGTTGCCTTAAATAGTGCTTATAAGTAGCTATTTTCTCTTCTTTTACTGTTTCCTCAAGACTATCATACATTTCTAGAGCCGAAATCTCTGCCTCTTTTTCTAACCTGTCTTTTTCTTCTTCAAATTGCGAATTAGAGAGATAATATATTTTCATCATAATTGCTTGTTTTTCATTTAATTTCATTGGTTGCTTTAAAAACTCCCATGAGTCTACAGGAGTAAATTCTGATATGTATATATTATGTATTTGAATGGTTTTAGCTCTTAAAAGCTTTTTCATGGCTTTTACTTTTTGAAATACGACAGCTATATCTTTTTTTAAATAGTTTTTCCAGTCAAAGCCTTGATTGATAAAACGTAATACTTTTGAATTTTTCCCAACTTTCTTTTCTAACCATATCTCATTTCCTTGTTCGTTTACATAAAGAACATTATACGCTTCATGAGAAACAATTTGATAAGCCATATTGTACATCGTATACTGTTCGTCTAAATACATTATCACATCTCCCCTTGTTTTATATATTTCTATAACACTTTCTATCTTACACAATAGGAAAGTATATTATTTTTATGAATTATAGTGTATAAGCTAAACGACGGCATTTTATCGCCATAAACGCTTGGCGATAGTCCAAGTTTTTCTAAAAAAATTTTATTCATCTCTAATTGTAAAATGAACATATGGGGCTGCAAGTCATATTCTTCAGCCCCAATAATGTTAAAAGCTGTAAAGGCACTATTATACATTCGTATTTGTTTGCGTAAAAAGACTACGGATGGAAGGAGAACTCATAGATAACTGTACAGCAAATTTGCGTAAAAATCCAATTGCTAGAACCATATTCAAAATGCGATAGCGCCATTTATAAACGAAAGCAGACGCAGCAACAAGACCTATAATTAAAACAATAGTACGCATGTGAACACCTCTTTATGATTGATGTTCTTAGTTATGATCCTCACTGGATATTTTTATGCAAGGATTAGAAAACTTGGCTTGTCCCCAAATACGGGTAAATCATTAGTGCTTCTTATACTATATTCCTTTAAACTTTTTTATTTTCCTAAGGTACAAAATAAACTTCACATAAAATATTTATATTATACCAGTCCATTAGGAAGCTTATATAGAAAAAATAAAGCACTTTAGCTGACTTAACGTACTAAACCTTCTTCTGTTATTAAATGCTGAACAGGTAAATCAAATGTGTTTTTCGGTATCGATGGTACAAGTTGGCTACTGTGTAATATAGAAACAGTTTGATTGAGAAACCCTGCTAAAAAACGGTCATAATAGCCGCCACCAAATCCTATACGATAACCATCTGGATCAAAAACAATACCTGGCACAAGCAACAAATCAATGGTTTCCGGAGCAATATACTCGGTTTCACTTGGAATAGGCTCTAAAAGATGATAGTATACTTCATCTAGTTGTTTGAAGGTTTGAAACTTATAAAAATCCATCGTTTTAAATTTTGGGTCACACTTTGGGGCACATATCTTTTTACCTTGCCGCCAAGCTTGGTTAATTAATTCATAAGTATCCCATTCAAATCCTTTCGAGATAGTAATACCGATTGTAATAGCGTTTTTCCAAAGTGTCGAGGTCATTAGGTGTCGATGCAATTGGTGGTTAATATCTCCTTTTTGCTCTGGGGTTAGTTGTTTTAAAGCATAAATAGTGGCATTTCGGAGTTGGTCTTTTTTCAAGAAGCTCGCCCCCTTTTCAAATAAATAATAATAATAGAACCTTTATCTACAAGATAAAGGTTCTATTATTATCGTTATTTTGTTTCACGATGTAGAGTGTGTTTTTTTAGACGTGGGCTGTATTTCATAAGCTCTAAACGCTCAGGATTAGTACGTTTATTTTTAGTAGAAATGTAATTACGATCTCCTGTTTCTGTACAAGCTAAAGTAATGTTTACGCGCATCATTTATCCCTCCAAACTTTACCAAATTGTTGCCTCGTTAGCAATAATTTCATTTCAGACTTATTTATAATACCAAATGTTAGCCGTTCTAGCAAGAATTTAAATACATAAGCATCAATTTGTCATTTTTAATCGAATCAGATTTGGCCAATGGTTATATGGTTTCATATATGTTGTATTTCTCCAATGTCAAAAAAATAATCAAATTGTAATGGCATTTCGACAGTATTTTATGTTATAACTAGTAGTGAGTAGAAGGAGGGGAGCAGATGATATATGCAATTATTACCATTATTGCAGTCGGAATCGTTTTACTTGCTATTTCCTTTTTCATGAATGATCGAATCGAGCAGGTTGAAAGTCAATTAGAACAATTCTCCATTACAACGATGCAAGATACATATCAAATGAAAAAGAAAATTAAGATTCTGGAAGAGGAACTATTAACGGAGGACTTCACAGACAATCGTATAGAAAATAAATCTTAAAGGGAGGAGGACAAGATGAAACAACCTATACGTCTTTTTGGTATTGGTCTCCTAACAGCTGGAATAATTATGTTAGGGGTTTATTTTATTACAAATGGGAGCACTCAAACAGCAGATAGCTTATCCGACAAGGAGCTAGTAGCTTTAGTAGAGGATAAAGGTTATCATGTGCTAACAAATTCAGAATATGTTGCCGTTTCTGTGGATGAAGCTAAAACAACTGCTGCAAAAAATGAAGAACAACCAGAAACAAAAGCTAAATCTGCAGAAGAAGATTCCAAAAATAAGGAAGAAAGCGACAAACCGAAAAGTGACCAAGATTCGAAAAAAGATGAAGGTCAAAAGGAAGAAAAGGATAAGCAAAAGAGAGATGAAAAGAAAGAAAAGGATAAGAAAACATACACATTAAAAATTGAAGAGGGAAAGCCTTCTTCCGATATAAGTGAAAAACTAGAAAAGAATGGAATTATCGATGACGCATCGAAATTCAATGACTATCTAGAAGATAATGATTACAGTAAAAAGGTACAACTTGGAGAATTTAAAGTATCTAGCGATATGAGTCTGTACGAAATCGCTGAAGCCATTACAAGATAAACGAAGAAGCAGGTAAATCTGCTTCTTCGTTTTTTTATTGTTATCTAGGAAATTATCACTAGCGTTGCATAAACTTTTGCAGCTGTGGATAAACTAACTAAGTTATTTAGCCACGTCCGGCGCTTGCGCCTTTGTTCTTGTACAGGAAAATATAAAAGATGTGCTTGTGGAGATCGAAATAATCAAATGTGGCCCGGTTCCCCACTTTATCTCCATTGATTCGTCCCATTCGCTAAGTTGCTAAACAGGCTTTTACGCCTTTGTTCATAGTAAAACATGCTTATTAGTTTAAATTATAATTTTCCCCTTTAATCAAGTATAAAATACTTTCTCCGATATTGGTTATATGATCACCAAATCGCTCCAAATATCTGGAGCATAGAGAAATTTGCATAATGTATTGGATCTTATCTGGGTTTGTTGCCGTCTCGCCTAATAATTCACTTAAAATAAGCTTATTTTCTTTATCTACAGCGTCATCCATTTCTGCTAATTGTCCAGCGAGTTTACCATCTTCTTCTGTAAAAGCTGTTATGGCTGTGTGTAACATGTTTACTAATGTATCTTGCATAGCGTTTAAACGGGTTGGAATAGATACTTCCCTACTTTCCCCTAACCTGATTGTAGACCTCGCAATATTTCTTGCATTATCTGCCATTCGCTCTAAATCAGCGACAATTTTAATGGCTGTTATTAAACGACGCAAATCTGTTGCAACAGGGTTTTGTTTAGCTATTAACAGCACTACTTTATCATTAATTTCTAAGTCTTTTTTATCAATTACTTTATCGCCTTCAATAACTTGTTCTGCCAAGCCAATATCTTGATTGAATAACGCCCGAACAGCATTATCCAATGCTTTCTCTGTTAAATTAGCTAATTCAACAATTTCTTGATCTATTTCTTTCAGTTCTTGGTCAAACTGCCCTCTCGTCTGCATAAAATACCTCCTTTTTATTCACGTGCTACCATCATAGCAAAACAGTATGTACTTAATATTGATGCACCGTTAATTTTTTGTAAATTTTATGTTAATACATGACCTTCATCAATCATTCCATATAAAGTGAATTTATAATTAGCGGGGGGTATTCTTTATTCCCCACTTATTGTTAGTAGCCCAAGGGTATGAACTAGAGTCCTCTGAACAAATTGGGATTTAGGTGCTGTTATCTCCCGAATTGTTCAGACCACATCTCTTATTCATAAAGTGGAAGAATCTAACAGTACTTTATATTCGATATAAAACACCTTTTGCACAAGTAGATAACGCCACTCTACTAAATACGAGCCTTTTTTAGCTCACAAAAAAACGTACAGAAATATATCTGTACGCTATTTTTCTATTCATCTTCTTGTTCTTTGTCATCTTTGTTGTTATCTTTCTGCGCATTAAAATATGCATCCATTATTTTAAAACCAATCTCATAGTTAATCCGATAACCATTGCCTAGCCCTGTATTGGGAACCATTACCGCAAGAGCAATTTCTGGATCATCATAAGGTGCATAACCTATTAAGGAGAGGTTCTCTGTTTCAGCAACCAACTCACCATCTTCATAAATCTCATTTTGTGCTGTACCAGATTTTCCTGCCGGTTTGTAATCCTTGGAACTACCGAAAGAATATACTGTTCCCCCTTGTTCTTGAAAAGCTTGACGAAATCCTTCTTGAACGCGCTCAATATAGGATTGGTCCATTTGAATTTGGTTTAACACTTTTGTATTTTCACTACGATATACACCCCCTAATTGCTTATCCGATCTACTCGGTTCCCGTATTTCCTTTAAGAAATGCGGCTGTGTCCGGTAACCATTATTAGCAATTGTGGAGACATACTGCGCCAGCTGCATCGTTGTATACGTATCATACTGTCCAATAGCTTGGTCCATTAAAAGCCCTGCGTTAGACATTTTAGGTCCTTCATACCCGATACTTTCATATGGAAAATCAATACCCGTTCTGACTCCTAGTCCAAACTGTTGAAAGTAATTGCGCATTACTTGCCAAGCTGCTGGATCAAATGCTGCTTTTGAGTTGTTTGGGAAAGGATATCGATTTTCGCCTCCCATTTTTAACGCAATGTAAAACATATATACGTTGGATGATTTTTTCAACGCATCGATATCATTGACTGAACCTAAACTTCTATAAGACCCCTTTTGTGGTGTCCCTTTAATTTTTAACGGTGAATCATTAAAACGCTGCCCCGGAGATATGACACCTGACTCTAAACCAGCTAGTACCGTTGCCCCTTTTACAACTGACCCTGGACGATGTGCATCATAAAGTGTTTTAATCGTTGCATCCTTATAGTCATTACCATCTCTTGTTTGACCGCTTACAGCTAATATTTCACCCGTTTTAGGATTCATTACTACTGCTAGCGCATCTTTTAAATACCTGTTCTCATAAGGATGTTTTTGAACTGCAGTTTTCAACTCTTCTCGTACAATTTTATCGACTTTTTCTTGGAAATCGATATCCATAGTTAACACTAGATCTTTTCCACGTCTACCTTCCACTACGGTATTGCTATCCACTACATCCCCAGACTTTGTGGTTGTATATTGAATTTGTTCTTTACGACCACGAAGTACATCTTCATAATATTCTTCTAAACCGCTTTTACCTACACGATCATTCCTGCTGTATCCTTTCGTTAGAAAGTTCTCTTCTTTATCCGCAGGTATCCCTTGTTCTTGCGATGTTATCGATCCAAGCAAACTTCTCATTGTATCATTAAATGGGTAGTCTCTATTCCAATCTGTAGTCGCATTAATACCAGGAAGTTCCGCTAAATGCTCAGAAACTTGAGCATATTCTTCCGCAGTGACATCTTCGTTTTTTACAATTTGCGGCGTTAGCGAATAAGCTTTATCTAACTCCGTTTTAATTGCAATTACTTCTAATTCTTGTTTAGAAAAACCAGATATTTCCTCTTCCGTAATTCTGTCCAAAATAGTGTTGTATTGTTCCGCATTGTCTAATTCAGCAGCTTCTTCTTCTTTTAAACGTTTATCTGCCATTTCTTTATTTTTCAAGTACCAATATTCCTTTTTATTGCGCTCTGTTACACCATCACTATCCATAGAAATATACTTGGCAAGTTTTTCTGCTACTTCTAAGCGATCTTCAGCTTGTACCCCTTTGGGCGGGGTGTACGTAATGGAATAGAGTGGTTTATTATCGACAATGACTTGATGTTTGCTATCATAAATCTTTCCCCTAGGGACAGGAACCTTCGTTGTATCTTTTACAGTACGCTCAATTTCTTCTTGAAATTCCTCTCCGTTTAATATTTGCACAACTCCTAACTGCAATATTAGCCCTGCAAACATTAGAAAAATGATAAAAAACAATAGGTTTATACGAAAGGGAAGTTGCGCTTTTTTCTTCTTTTTGTTCATTGTTTCTCCCCCAAGATGTACATGTTTATTAAGCAGTATTCATTATATCATTTTCATGCTATATATTTCACCTATTTTTCAATTTTTAAAGTCACTCATCCAATATTAGAAAATTTGTCTTACTTAACAACCGTGTTGAAAGTAAAAAAATTACATTTTAAGCACAATCCAATTTACTAACGATTTTTTTCATTTGTAAACTGATCTTTTATAAAAACTTGTTTTTCCATATTACTTTCCAAGTAAATTTTTTTCACAAACAAATAGATGAAAATATGCCCTGCGCCAAAAAAAGCCAATAAATAGGGAATTATTATCTCAGCTTGTAAAAAGGTAATCGCTAGTAAAAAAACAGAAATGGATGTAACCCGACCAATATTCACGAATAACTCACGTACAACAATGTATTCCACACGATATTCCTTCGCCTTCCAAGCTTTCCCAATAACATCATATGTTAAGGAAACATATGGAATCATAATAATAGGATAGGCAATCCCAATAAATACAGCATAAATTAACAATTGTGCGTAGCTAATGTCAAAAATAATTAAAGCAATGGCAAAGTATAAGATTAGACTGCCAAGTAAGATTGATTTTTTTCGCATAGAGGGCTTAATAAATTTTGTTCCAATAAAATAAAACACGAGTGAAAGACCAGAAAAAACTAAATTAAACATCCCTAAAGCAAACTCACTTTGGGTAATTAAAAACACCCAAATCGCAATAATAAACGCAAATATTCCTTCGCGAAGCCCTTGAAAGATGTGGGCATTTTGAATTCTTTTCCAGTTTTTATTATGGGAACGTTCTGTTAGCACACGACGAAAATAAAAATCGCCTTCTGCTTTTCGCGGCTTTAAAAAAAAACTAATGACTACAGCACAAATGAACATGATAAAAGAAATAGTAAATATAATGGTATAGCCAATATTCGCTTCCATTCTAGCGATAATAAAACCTGCTAATAAAGGACCTACCATACCACTAAATGATTGTAACACTCCTAAAAAACCATTAAAAAAATCTCTTGTATCTGGTTCAGTAATTTCAAAAGTCAATACATTAAACGCTAGCCAATAGAACCCATACCCTATACCGAGCAAACCACCTAAAAGAAAGTTAAAATAGGAAGCTTTATCACCTATTAAAAGAACATTTAGAAAGAATAACGATAGAAAAGTTACTCCTAGTCGTAACACAATTACTCTGTCCACTTTTTTAGCTAATCTACCAGCAATAATAAAGGTAATTGGTTGAAAAATGTAAATAGCTAAATTATATACAGCGATTGTTACATAATCTCCCGACTGCTTCCATAGGTAAATGTTTACAAACGTATTGGACAAAAATAGCCCTAATGAATATAAACCGCCAATAACAAGCAAAAAGATAAAATCCTTATTCATATTTGTATTACCAAAATAAAAAAAGCGGCTTTTCTGCATGTCTGATTCCCCTTTTTATTCTTACTACTAGTTTGAGCAAATAAGGAACAGATATACAAATACCCATGGATTACAAAAATAGCAGCCTAACAAGAAGAATAGAAGTAATCATTCTATTGGAAAGAATTCGTTGACGTTAAACGTGGCTAATTATGATGTGATCTTACTAGCGGTCGCTAACGGTGGTTATAAGGTTTCCTCCCCCATTTTTTAAAAAGCTCATGCCATAGGATAAATTTCTATAAGTGCAATTAGAAAAATGTGGCTGTCGTCCAGTCTTATGACGAGCTGCTATAAACCTTTAAACTCGTATACACTTTCCTACAGTAAAACAAAGGCGCAATTCCCCATATCCATATAGCAACGTAACGAATGGAACAAAGCAACGAAGATAAAGGAATCACGTGAGGTGACGAACCCGACCAATGATGACTTATTGCTGCGCGATAAAGCTGGACGTGACTATTCGGTTATTTCGTTCCCCACAAGCACATCATTTTATATTTTCTAGATATTAAAAAAGCATGTGAATTCACACATGCTTTTTTAAACTATTTTTACTTAGCCTCGTT
>NZ_JABXHF010000114.1:0-7045 GCF_013393565.1 Virgibacillus sp. | reverse complement strand
ATCGCTTTCCTGCGGGATCTTCAGCTCGAGCTATTCCCGCAGGAGTCTACATATTTTGACTACGCTAAAAACTTGCGTATACACAAGGACGATTTATTGTTCGTTTTTTAATCAGCTGTTTTAGTTACGTCCCAGCCTCTTTTTTGTAGTGGTGAAACCATCATTCTACATTTTTTCTGGTGCAGTAACACCAAGTACTCTTAAAGCATTAGCAAGCGTGATCTTGACCGCCTTCATTAAAAGAATACGGGCTTTTGTTAGCTCCTGATTCTCTATATCCAAAACCTTCACTGCATTATAAAAGCTATGCAGTAAACTCGCTAGATCAAAGACGTACTGTGTTATTTTATGTGGGGTTTGTTTTTCTGCAGCATCAGCGATGACTTGCGGAAACTTAGCTAGTTGCTTTAACAAGTCTGTTTCCTTTTCTGTAGTTAATACTGATACATCTACAGAATCATCAATCGTGAATCCCTTTGCCTCCGCTTGTTTTAACATCGTACAAATTCGCGCATGAGCATATTGTACATAAAACACTGGATTATCATTCGACTCAGAGCGCGCCAAATCCATGTCAAAATCAAGTTGTGAATCATTTGAACGCATAACAAAATAATAACGGACAGCATCTACGCCAACTTCCTCCATTAATTCACGCAGTGCAACAGCCTTACCTGTTCGTTTACTCATCCTTAGCTTTTCGCCATTCTCATATAGATTAACCATTTGAATAATCTTGACACTGAACTTGTCAACTGGATACCCTAATGCTTGAATAGCTGCACGCATACGAGGAATATATCCATGATGATCTGCTCCCCAAACATTAATAATTTGATCAAACCCGCGATCCAGCTTGTTTTTATGATACGCGATATCCGGGGTTAAATACGTATAGCTTCCATCCTGTTTAACTAAAACGCGATCCTTATCATCACCAAATTCAGTTGAACGAAACCAAGTAGCTCCGTCCTTCTCATATGTATATTTATCTAAAACCTGAAGCGCTTCGGGAATTTTTCCTTCTTTGTATAAGGACCTCTCCGAAAACCATGAATCAAAGGTCACCCGAAAGCTTTCTAGATCTTCTTTAATTTTTCCTAATTCATAATTTAATCCGTACTCTCTAAAAAAGGCCAGGCGCTCTTCTCGTTCGCTATGTACCCACTTATCGTCATACTCTTCACTTAATTTTTTACCAATCTGAATAATATCTTCACCGTAATATCCATCTTCAGGCATAGAAGCGTCTTGACCAAGCACTTGTAAATAACGTGCTTCCACAGAAAGTGCCAAATTATCTATTTGATTGCCTGCATCATTAATGTAATATTCTCGTTCTACTTGATAACCTGCTGCAGCCAACACATTACAAAGTACATCTCCAAATGCCGCTCCGCGTGCATGACCTAGGTGAAGATCCCCGGGTGGGTTAACAGATACAAATTCTACTTGTATGCGTTTATTTTGACCTGCCGTTGACTTTCCATATGCATCCCCTTCCTTTATAATTGTAGGGATAATAGAGCCAAGAAAGTCCTCTTTCATGAAAAAGTTAATAAATCCTGGTCCGGCAATTTCTACTTTCTCAATCGCAGATTCTGTTTGATCAAGATGATTCACGATCTCATCAGCAATCAACCGAGGTGCTTTTTTCGCTATTCGAGCTAATTGCATGGCAATTGTAGTCGCAAAATCTCCATGATTTTATCCTTTGGCTTTTCTAAAACAATTAGGGGTATTTGTTCTTCACTTGCAAGCTTTGCCTTTAATACGGCTTCCTTAATTTGCTGCTTTAACGCTTCTTCTGTCTGTGTTAAGACATTCATGCCTTGTCCTCCTCTTTTATAACTAAGTCGAGCGTTTGCTGTCTCGCATCTTGTCCATTTAGTTTGAGATCGTAAGCAATTTGCAGGTTGCCATTCTTTGTTGACGATAACGGTTCATAGACAATAGCTGTCGTATAAGTTTCCATATGTATATTGCCATAAGGATGCTTTAATACATTCTCTGTCGTTTGATTGATATGGAATTGCTGATTCATGGTAACATTACCCGAACGCTTCAAGTTGACTTTTTCACGTTGAATCGTAATCATGTTTTTTACAACAGACGCATCCTCTAATACTTCTTCAAACGTCAGCACGTCTATATTTCCTTTTTGATAAAGCGTACCAGTCTGTTTGCTTTCGTGAAATTCTTTTTGTCCATTGTCATTAATCGTCGTATGAAGTTCAATCCATACAGCTGTTTGTTGCTTATTATTCGACATACCTGACTCCTCCATTCATTTCGTTCCAGATGGAGATTTACTTTATAAATCATAATAGAATAGTGTATTCTTGTGTATTCTATTATAACAAAGATTATTTATCAAGCGGTGAAAGAAGGAATAGAAGACATGACAATCTTATGAAATAACAACTGTTTAAACAAGAAGTGTGAATCTCTATATAACGATTTATTAGCTAGTTGTATAACTTCTCTTACATAGAATGTCATGCTTGCTCATACTTTGAAAACGTTTGCTGCGCTCCCCATGTTACAATATAAGCAAACACACTCCCACCAAAGAAAAATAGTAAAGCTGGAATGGTTAGGTAGATAAAATAAAACAAACCGCTAGTAACCCCCATTAAGAATACAGTTAAGAGTGGATGGCCTATGCCAATAACAAAAGCCCACTTTATATATTCCAACGATTTCAACTTAAAATGTGCAAAAATCGGAAAAATATAAAGGAGTATAATCATATACACTAAAAACAGACCGATAACTCCAAAACTAGCAATAAGATAGGCAATATGCCCTTGAGAACGAAGGATTTGAAACTCGATCGTCATCAAATAGCCAATTCCTAAAATAACGTATCCTAATACATTTATTTTGCTAAACTCTTTTCGATATGACCTCCAAAAGGTTGAAAATATTGGTATATCTGTTTCCTTATTCATCCACTTTCTAACAACCGAAAACATAGCAGCAGTAGCAGGTAAAATTCCGAATACAAGTAATCCAGCAACTGAAAATATGATCCATAAAAAATTTAAATAGGCGAACCTAGTAACCCACACCGAGAAATGATAATAGCCTGCTATAAACCCACTCATTGTAGTCCTCCCCTTTCGTTCAAATAAATTTATTCTTTAATTGATCCAATTAAAACCCCTTGCACAAAATATCTTTGAATAAAAGGATACACAAGTAATAAAGGAAGGGAGGAAACGATAATTACGGCATACTTAATTAAGCCTGCTGTTTTCACTTGATCTACGAGAGATTCTGCCCCTCCACCTGCTGTAGGATCGGTTAACTGCATCTGATTTACAACCAAAATTTCTCTTAAAATTAACTGCAATGGAAATTTATCTCTATCAGATAAATAAATTAAGGCGTTAAAATACTGATTCCATAAACCTACTGCATGAAATAAAGCCATAACTGCAATAATAGGAAGAGAAAGAGGTAAAACCACCCTTATAAAAATATAAAAATCAGAAGCACCGTCAATTTTTGCAGCTTCAACCAACTGATCAGGAATGCTTTGTTGAAAAAAAGTACGTGCTACTAATATCGACCAAGCACCTACAACGTTTGGAATAACAATTGCCCACATGGTATCTAGCATACCTAAAGATTTCACTATAAGATAAGTCGGAATAAGACCACCATTAAATAGCATTGTAAACAGAAAAAACCATAATATAGCTTTTTTTGCCATCAGTTCTTTCCTCGATAAAGCATAGGCACATGGCAAAAGAACAAACAAATGAATGGCTGTACCTACTAATGTATATAAAATCGTGTTCCCATATCCTCTCCAAATCGACGCTTCAGCAAAAACTCGCTGATAACCTTCAAACGTAATGTCTACAGGCCACAACCACATCTCACCAGAGCTTACTGCAGTAGGATCACTAATAGAAGCACTTAAAACAAAAACTAGCGGATATACGATTAATACCAATATAATAAGTAAAAATAGTGTATTTAATATATCGAATGACGTGTCTGATAGGGTAACTCTTTTCATTCCTATACCTCCTCGTATAGTATGTTTAGGCATCACTTTTTCTTCTGCTCAATCTTGACTCATTCATACAAATTGTATCTGCTAGCGCCTCGTTACTCTCCACTGCAGGCGGACGCTTTCATCAGGGCTGCTTGTGAGCCTCCTCCCTCACAAAAACCGTTCGCCGTGGGGTATCAAGTCTCATGCTATTACCGTTGGAGTCGTCGCCTTACGTTCCAAGTAACTTGGTATAATTAATTATTTTTCACTTGACATATTACCGCAGGTCTTACCATAAACTAGAATCTGTTGTTTTTCTTGCTAAATAATTAAATATCAAGAGTAATGTAATATTTATAGCTGAATCAAATAACCCAATGGCTGCCGCAAAACTATACTGTCCCTCTAATAATCCCGTTTGATAAACAAACGTTTGAATGACATCGGAAGTGGACATATTCAGATTGTTTTGCATTAATAAAACTTTTTCAAAACCTACCGTCATGAAAGATCCAATATTTAATATAAATAAAACAACAATGGTTGGTAGAATGCTCGGAATGTTAATATGCATTATTCGTTGCAAACGTGTTGCACCGTCTACTTTTGCAGCTTCATGTAATTCTGGGCTAACAGCGGAAAGCGCAGCTAAATATATAATCGAACTCCACCCCAACGTTTGCCAAACTCCTGACCAAGTAAAGACATGTCGAAACCAATCCGGGCTTGTTAAAAACGGGATGGACTCGCCACCTAAAGCAACAATGATTCTATTCACCAACCCAATAGTTGGATCTAAGAAGATAACAATCATTCCTACGACGACAACAACAGAGATAAAATGAGGTGCATAGGTTAAGGTTTGCGCCCATTTTTTAAAAGCGCCTGGTCTTAGCTCATTTAATGAAAGTGCCAATATAATAGGTAAAGGAAATAAAATTAATTGATAAGCACTTAATAACAATGTGTTTTTCAGCAGTCTCCAGAAATAATAGGAATCAAAGAATCGAGTAAAATGATCAAATCCTGTCCATGGGCTCCCCCAAATTCCTTCTGTAGCAATAAAGTTTTTAAATGCAATTTGCACACCATACATTGGCACATAGTGTAAAGTAATAAAATAAGCAAGCGCTGGGACCAAAAATACATACAATTGCCAGTTCCTCAACAATTTTTTCTTTATGGTATAAGTTCTAGATTGATTAGGAAGAGAAGCTTCTGATTTGGTTGCTCTCATTTTTAAACCTCCTCACAAAGTATTTAGGCGTTACTAATCCGCCATTTTTTTCCTACTCGAAATTGTATCTGTGCGTTAACCTATCGCTTTTCACTACAGGCGGACGCTGTTTGAGCTCCTTCCTGGCAAAAAGCGCTTATTGTGTTGTCGGGATACGGATGCTTTTTTTTACAGGAGTCGCACCTTTCGTTCTAAGCGAACGATTGCTTTACTACGTCAGATGTAATTACGGTGCAGCAGTGCTCTAATAAGTATGTAAAAAGCTTCCTCTACATTTCGTGTCATAAACACGTTTCACACTTCACACCGATGAAGAGAAAGCTATTATATCCCCTTACTTTTTCTTTTTAAAGGTTATTCAAAAAATTTATACGAGACAAGGATGACGTTGACTAACTATAATACATCACGCCAAACCGTTTAAGTATTTAAATAATTTAAGGGTTAATTTTCTTTATAACGGTCATAAGCCTGCTTCTGTATTTCCATATACTTATCTACGTTCATATTTTCTACCGTTTCCACATAACTTTCCCATTCTGAAAAATCTTTTTCACCCGTAATAAATGCGGCTTGCATTTCATTAACATATTTTTCCAAGTCTGTTCGCAGAATGGATAATTCCTCGTTCTCTTCAGCAGTATAAGTGAAGCTTGGCCATATTTCTTCTATTAGATGGGGCTCTAAATTTTTAGCAGCTTCTTTATCTGATAGTGCATTTTCAGATCCTGTAAAATAATCATCCGTCACCATAACTGGATGATTACCACCAGGATTGATAATATATTGCGCTAAAGCTTGTGTTAACGTTAACCCATCAGGATTATTGGTTATTTCTTCCACTAATTGCGGGCCATCATCCGTTTCTTCATAAGTGACGCCTTTCATTCCCATAAAAAACATTTTTGCTCCTTCATCACTCCAAAAATAATCAAGCCACTTCAGTGTTGCTTCTGGATTCTCATTCTCACTTGTAATAATAAAATTACCTAAGGAGCGTAATGGAGAAGTTATTCCTGTATACATTTTATCCCTGTTCGGACCTTCAAGTGCATTTCCTGGTATGAACTGACCGCCAACGTCATCACCATATAATTCAATAGGATTAAAGAACTGTACAGCACCGTATAAGTTATCTGCAGCATTTCCTAAATGCTGATCTACTTCAAGTGTATAAATATTCTGCTCAATCAACTCTTCTTCAAATAACCGATTTAAATAGACGAGCATTTCTTTATAAGACGCAGATACAGGGAAAAAACGAATATTTCCCGTTGCTGGATCCTCATCAATAAGCGTATGCAATTGACCTTTGTTTTGAACACCAAATGCGCCGGAAATCCAATGTATAATACGCGACATTTCTGCTACGCTACTAAGTGGAATTTCATCATTTTTTCCATTTTCATTCAGATCTGTTTCTTTTACAGCCTTTAAATACGCATATAATTCTTCTGTTGTTTCTGGGTTTTCCATTCCTAATTGCTCTAACCAATCTCCATTAATCCAACTTTTTGCACCGATTAACAATGATAAGAAATCTGGAGAATATACCGTTGGGACAGAATAAATATTACCATCTGGGAATGTAAGACCTTTTCTAATGTCAGGATTTTCATCAAGCACCTTTGAAATATTTGGAGCATACTCTTCCATTAAATCATTTAGCGGAATAAAAGTTCCTTGCGCTCCGTATGTTTGAATATCTGAAATGGAAACATTTGCAGCATAGAATGCATCTGGCAAATCTCCACTCGCTAAGGCAAGATTCCTCTTCTCATCAAGCCCATCAGCAG
>NZ_JABXHF010000113.1:0-7057 GCF_013393565.1 Virgibacillus sp. | reverse complement strand
CCCTGAGGAGTGCCGCCAGCATGTTGGCCAGAACGGAAAGCAGGCCGGCAAGCTCGTTTCCGAGCAGCAGGGTGAGCCGCCCTGAATTGAAGGCATCTCCCAGTGCCACCAGGGCACCGATCACGAACAGCGGGCGCAGGCCATGATTCTGCACCAGCTGCACCGCCACGAATCGATGTCCTCGAGTGAATTCCGACACAAAACTCTCGACCACCACCGACAGGGTGCGCCCGCACAGTGCGACATAGGCCACCACCAGTGCCAGCACGCGCCCGCTGCTGGGCGGCACCAGCTGGCCCACCCCCAACACCAGCACGAAGGCCATATTTTTGAGCAATTTCTTCATCCTGGCTATTTTTTATAAATTGTAGCATATCACCAAGTAATTGCTTATCTTCTTTCGTTAAAGGAATAGTTACTTCATCAGCAATTGTTGTTAATGAAGGATGGCCTTCCCTAACGATATCTTTCATAGTTAACATCGTACCACTCCTAATTCTATGTGCATAGTTCCAAAGATCATTTTATCATATTTATACGCATTTCATCATAATTTGCTATTAGGGACCGACGTATCTGTTCACTATTTATATAAGCTAAATAATGTTAACTTATTTCAACCATAAGCTTTGAGGTATTTCGTCCTTCAAGGCACTAAAGAGTAATTTGTAGATGGAACGGATTTTTTAAAAGAAACACTTTATTATGGTACAACCCATTTTATGTTATACTATAAATCGTATATTTGATTTATAGGTGTAGGAGGTAAATAATGTCATTAAAAAAGTTCGCAATCGTTGCATTAGGTTTTATGCTTTTATTTATATTAGCATCGTGTAGTAATGGGACTCCTGAAGAACAAATACAGAATCATTTAGAAGAAGCAGTTACGCTAGAAGAAGGATTTGAAGAACAGCAAAGTAAAATAACTGATTTGGAAAAAAAGGAACAAGAGTTATATAACCAAATTATGGATCTTGGTAAAGACGAAATGGATAAAATTAAAAAGTTAGCTAAACAAGCTATTGAAACGGTAGATAAACGGAAAGAAGCGATAAAGAAAGAAGAAGAAAGCATAGAACAAGCAAAAGAAGAATTTACTAAAACGAAAGAAGTTGTGGAAGATTTAGAAGCTAAAGAAGCTAAAGATACTGCTAAAAAAATGGTAGAGACGATGCAAGATCGTTATAAAGCATACGATAATCTAAATAAAGCTTACAAAGATGCATTGAAATTGGAAAAGGAAATGTATGAATTGTTATCAAAAGAAGATTTAAAGCAAGAAACGTTAACGGAAAAAATAGATGCTATTAATAATGCATATGAAAAAGTAATTGCGTCAAACGATACTTTTAACAAGCATACGAAAGAATACAATGAAATGAAAAGAGATTTTTACGAGCAAGTGGGTATGGATGTTACCTATGAAGGAGATTCTGACAAAAAAACAGAAGATAAGTAAGATATTGAAACACTCTCTAGGTGAAACTAAGAGAGTGTTTTTTGCTAGTCTAAGGATAACGGTACACATTTTTACAAAGTAAAACCAATTTAAAAATCCAAAGTCTTTAAGACGATAAAACGTCGTCGTTTTGCTTATCGTATAGATCCTTCGGCGAAAACAGGGTGATGAGAAGGAGGTGGTTTGTCATAGATGTAAAATATTAAACTCTCGCTATTGTTCCTAATAATAGGTAATACAGATAAGAAAACGAACTATAACAGAATGAGGAAGAAAGCGCTTTATTAAATAAAGCTATCTTTTAAATTATGGGAAAATAAATTAAAGAAAACAAAGTGTTTGACCACTAAGTAGAATTGAGCTAGAATTTATATGAAAAGAAATTGTACTAATGATTTTTTGCTTTTTTATGTAACAGTTTAAATAGCTGTTTATGATGTGTATGTACATACAGATGGGGGGCCAATCAATATAAAAGCCTCTACTTGCTGGTATAGAGCAAGGGTGGAATGTTTTATTTGTGTGCTCTGCCTATTTGGGCATTCACTTATAGATTTATAGTAAGCAAAAATGGGAATACCATAAAAAGTACAGTTTTTTTCTGATTTTGGGTAGGCTAGAAATGACAATACTAAATGGATACAGAAAGGAAGAGGTGAACTATTTTGAAACACGTTTTAGAGAGTGTTGAGAGTCAGTTCGAAATGTTCCAAATTCTTAATGAAGATGGAAAGATTGTCAATGAAGAAGACGCTCCCGATCTTTCCGATGAGCAGTTAAAAGAACTTATGCGTAGAATGGTTTACACAAGGGTTTTAGATCAACGTTCAATTGCATTGAACCGCCAAGGGCGTTTAGGATTTTATGCACCAACAGCAGGGCAAGAGGCTTCACAGTTAGGAAGTCAGTTTGCACTTGAACAAGAGGATTTTCTATTGCCTGGATATCGAGATGTGCCACAATTGATATGGCAAGGTCTTCCATTATATCAAGCATTTTTATTCTCTAGAGGACATTTCCATGGTAACCAGATGCCAGAAGGTGTTCATGCTGTAAGTCCGCAAATTATTATTGGCGCTCAATATGTACAGGCTGCTGGTGTAGCTTTAGGAATGAAAAAGCGTGGTAAGAAAAATGTAGCTGTTACTTACACTGGTGATGGTGGTACATCACAAGGTGATTTTTATGAAGGAATTAACTTTGCAGGTGCATATAAAGCTCCAGCGATTTTCTTTGTACAAAATAACCGTTTTGCAATTTCTGTACCAGTAGAAAAACAAACAAATGCAAAAACATTAGCTCAAAAAGCTGTTGCTGCAGGAATTGAAGGCATTCAAGTAGACGGTATGGATGTACTTGCTGTTTACGCTGCTACAAAACATGCTAGAGAGCGTGCAGTTAATGGTGAAGGTCCGATGCTTATTGAAACAATGACGTATCGCTATGGTCCTCATACAATGGCTGGTGACGATCCGACTCGTTACCGTACAGAAGATTTAGATAATGAATGGGAAAAGAAAGACCCATTAGTTCGTTTCCGTAAGTATCTAGAAGCAAAAAATCTATGGTCTGAAGAAGATGAAAATAAAGTAATTGAAGAAGCAAAAGAGGAAATTAAGCAAGCCATTAAGCAAGCAGACCAACATCCAAAACAGAAAGTAACAGATTTAATGGCAAATATGTATGAAGAACTTCCATATAATTTACAAGAACAGATGGAAGAATATAAAGAAAAGGAGTCGAAGTAAATCATGGCACAAATGACAATGATTCAAGCCATTACAGACGCACTACGTACGGAACTTAAAAATGATGAAAATGTGCTTGTTTTCGGAGAAGATGTCGGTCAGAATGGTGGCGTGTTCCGTGCTACTGATGGATTGCAAGCCGAGTTTGGTGAAGAACGCGTGTTTGATACACCTTTAGCCGAATCAGGTATTGGTGGTCTAGCAATTGGTTTAGGCTTACAAGGTTTCCGCCCTGTTCCAGAAATTCAATTCTTCGGCTTCGTATATGAAGTAATGGATTCCATTAGCGGACAAATGGCTCGCATGCGATATCGTTCAGGTGGCGTTCATCATTCACCAATTACAGTACGTGCTCCATTTGGCGGAGGTGTTCATACACCAGAACTTCATGCTGATTCATTAGAAGGGTTAATTGCTCAACAACCAGGTATTAAAGTAGTTATTCCTTCTACTCCTCATGATGCTAAAGGTTTACTTATTTCTTCCATCCGTGATAATGATCCGGTTGTGTTTTTGGAGCACATGAAATTATACCGCTCATTCCGTGGTGAAGTTCCTGAAGGGGAATACACGATTGAACTAGGAAAAGCAGATGTTAAACGTGAAGGTACAGACGTTACATTAATTGCTTACGGTGCGATGGTACATGCTTCGTTAAAAGCTGCTGAAGAGCTAGCTGAAAATGGTGTTAATGCTGAAGTTATTGACTTACGTACTGTATCGCCACTTGATATCGAAACGATCATTGAATCGGTTAAGAAAACAAATCGTGCTGTTGTAGTTCAAGAAGCGCAACGCCAAGCGGGCGTTGCTGCGAATGTAGTAGCTGAAATACAAGAACGTGCCATTCTGCATTTAGAAGCTCCTGTATTACGTGTTGCGGCTCCAGACACCGTTTACGCATTCTCAGAAGCAGAAGAAGTTTGGTTACCTAATCATAAAGATATTGTAGAAAAAGTAAACAGTGTGATGAACTTTTAATTATTAAGACAGGAGGTAAAATATTATGGCTTTCAATTTTAAATTACCTGATATTGGTGAAGGAATTCATGAAGGTGAAATCGTTAAATGGTTCGTTAATGAAGGCGACGAAGTTAAAGAAGATGATGTTTTGTGTGAAGTGCAAAATGATAAAGCTGTAGTGGAAATTCCATCACCAGTGGAAGGAACAGTGACAAAATTACATGTAGAAGAAGGAACGGTAGCAGTTGTAGGTGACACTATTATTACGTTTGATGCAGAAGGCTATGAATCAGATGACGAGGAAGAAGCGGCAGATTCAAAACAAGAAGCCTCTGCTGACGAAAAAACATCTGAAGCTCCTGAGACTACAAATGAAGAAGTGGAAGAAGATGATGGTGAAAGAGTAATTGCAATGCCATCAGTAAGGAAGTACGCACGTGATAAAGGGGTAACGATTTCTAAAGTTACGGGATCAGGTAAAAACGGACGTATTTTAAAAGAGGATATTGATGCTTACTTAAGTGGAGACCAACCTGCTATAGATGTAAAAGGAACAACAGAAGAAGCTGCATCTCCTAAGAAAGAAGCAGCTACAGAAACAGCGGGAGACTTCCCTGAAACTCGTGAATCTATGAGTGGAATTCGCAAAGCAATTGCCAATGCGATGGTTAATTCTAAAACAAAAGCTCCTCATGTAACTTTATTGGATGAAGTAGATGTATCAGAATTAGTAGCTCACCGTAAGAAGTTTAAAACCGTAGCTGCTGAGCAAGAGATTAAATTAACATACTTGCCGTATGTTGTTAAAGCACTAGTATCTGCTTCTAAAAAATACCCAATGATAAATGCTTCCGTTGATGATGAAACGAATGAAATTGTTCACAAGCACTATTACAATGTAGGTATTGCAGCAGATACAGACAAAGGTCTACTTGTTCCAGTCGTGAAAAATGCCGATCGTAAATCCATCTTTGAAATTTCTAAAGAGATTAATGAATTGGCAGAAAAGGCTAGAAGTGGTAAACTAGCACCTGAAGAGATGAGTGGTGCATCGAATACAATTACAAATATCGGTTCTGCTGGTGGTCAATGGTTTACGCCAGTATTGAATTACCCAGAAGCGGTTATTCTTGGTATTGGCCGTATCGCAGAAAAACCAGTGGTTCGTGATGGGGAAGTTGTTGTAGCACCTGTACTTGCATTATCATTAAGCTTTGATCATCGTATTATTGATGGAGCAACTGCACAACATGCTCTAAATCAAATCAAACGATTATTAAGCGACCCACAATTAATTATGATGGAGGCGTGAGTTTATGGTAGTAGGAGATTTTCCAATTGAAGTAGACACACTCGTTGTTGGAGCAGGTCCTGGTGGTTATGTTGCTGCTATTCGTGCTGCACAGTTAGGCCAAAAAGTAACAATTGCTGATAAAGGCGCTTTAGGTGGGGTTTGTTTAAACGTTGGATGTATTCCATCCAAAGCATTAATCCAAGCTGGACATTTAGCTGAACAAGCTCATGGAAATGAAGAAATGGGAATTAAAACAGAAAATGTTTCTGTTGACTTTTCTAAAGTCCAAGAGTGGAAAGCAAGTGTCGTTAACAAGCTGACTTCTGGTGTGGAAGGCTTGTTAAAAGGAAACAAAGTGGATATTGTTAAAGGTGAAGTATACTTTGTAGATAAAAACACTGCAAAAATTATGGATGAGAAAAATTCTCAAACATATACCTTTAATCATTGCATTATTGCTACAGGATCAACACCAATTGAAATCCCTAACTTTAAATTTTCAGATCGAGTATTAGACTCGACTGGTGCTTTAAACCTGAAAGAAATTCCGAAGAAAATGGTAGTTATCGGTGGCGGATATATTGGTACGGAGCTTGGAACTGCTTATGCGAATTTCGGAACAGAAATTGTTGTTCTTGAAGGTGCGAAAGAAATCTTAGGCGGTTTTGAGAAGCAAATGAGTCAAGTTGTGAAAAAACGTTTGAAGAAAAAAGACGTTACAATTATTACAGAAGCAATGGCTAAAGGTGTAGAAGAATCTAAAGACGGTGTCAAAGTAACGTATGAAGTAAAAGGTAAAGAAGAAACCGTTGAAGCAGACTATGTATTAGTTACGGTTGGCCGCCGTCCAAATACAGAAGATATTGGCTTAGAGCAGGTTGGCATTGAAAAAGATGAACGTGGACTAATTAAAATTGATAATCAATGTCGCACGAATGTTGATAACATCTATGCAATAGGTGATATTGTTGCCGGGCCTCCATTAGCACATAAAGCATCCTATGAAGGAAAAGTTGCTGCAGAAGCTATCAGTGGAGAAAAAGCTGTAATTGATTACTTAAGTATGCCCGCAGTTGTGTTCTCAGATCCAGAATTGGCTACGGTCGGTTATTCCGAACAAGAAGCGAAAGATGCTGGATTTGATGTCAAAGCTGCTAAATTCCCATTTGCAGCTAATGGCCGTGCTCTTTCATTAAACGATAGTGATGGATTTATGAAACTAATTACTCGTAAGGACGATGGCCTAGTAATCGGTGCACAAATTGCTGGACCAAATGCAAGTGATATGATTTCTGAATTAGGTCTTGCAATTGAAGCTGGTATGACAGCAGAAGATATCGCATTAACGATCCATGCTCATCCAACATTAGGTGAAATCACCATGGAAGCTGCTGAAGTAGCTCTAGGTACACCAATTCATATGCTATAAGTATAGTAAAGAGGAGCTGTCGCAAAATGCATATTATGCATTTGCTGACAGCTCCTTTTTATATATGAGATTGCTCGTTTTAAGATGCATTATTTTATTTATGGTGATAAAGGGAAATTTAATCGGTTTTTGACGCACTTAAATAAGCCTCGCCTTTTTTT
>NZ_JABXHF010000028.1:0-36341 GCF_013393565.1 Virgibacillus sp. | reverse complement strand
GGACTACCATTCCCTTATTATAAGGTTTTTTTATGCGTTTTTGTATTGATAATTCCTATTATTCTTAGTATTGACACAAGTTGTTTTTTCTTGACTACTTTATAAAAAGTTTATGCAACGCTAGTGAGACAAATAAAAAGTCCTGATCATGGCAGGACCTCGCTTCTTTTTCTAATCTATTTTTACCCTATCAACTCGGAAATCTCTACACCTTCTATCATCATGCATTTAACGTTTTTTTTGGCTTTTCCTCCAAATAACGATTATACATCCACTGCAAAAACAATAATTCATTTTCAAGCAGTCTCCTGCCTAATCTGCTCTCCGTAGTTTTACACAATTGCAAAAAGGTTTCCATGCGTATCGAGAATCCTCCTATCGAGTTGATATTTCTTCCATTGTAACGTGCTTTTCATAGAAGCGCAATAACTTTTTAGTTAATAGGCAGAATTTACAGATAAATACCCAATTTGACAAATTAGATTCTCGTTTTACCGACACGATTCTTATAAGATATACGCCAAGTAGACAAGAAGTATGATAAACACCCATATACCGTCTACAAAATGTATAATGAAACTTCCATTCATAAGGGCCGTAGTTAACCCCAAAAAAATTTTATTTTCCAATAGTGTAAAATAAAAATAGAAAAGGAAGCAAACCACAATTAGTCTACTCCCTCTTGGATTATTGATTTTCTATTTTGTTTTCAAGCTCTGCTACACGATTACGAAGTTCTTCTACTTCTTCTTTTGTCGCTATTCCAATGTCATTCGCAAGCTTTTGTGTTTGCTCATTTTGCCGTGCTTGCCATTCACCTTTTTTAGCTTCTCCTTTATCCACAAACTGCTGTAACAAAGTTTTTGCTTGTTCCTGTGTAAGTTCATTTTTTTCTACTAATTGTTTCATTTTCGATTCAAATTTTTCCTTACTAGTCACTGCTGCACCTAACCCAAGTAAAAACCCTTTTTTTAATAAGTCATTCATGAAGTCCACCTCCTTTAATTTGACGATTGAATCATTTTATAATGCTTCCTTAATATGATTAGCAATAAAATAGTTAAAACAGCTGTACTGCATAGTGTGATGATTGCAGTGAGCTGATATTGGAAATAAAAAGCTCCTACCGAACCGCCCAAACTAAGCAGCAAAAACATAACAATTAATACTTCTATCCAAATAAAGTACTGATGCTTTAAGCGACGCTGATGTTTTTGTTTATCCCACTGTCTATTCTTCGTTCCGCTTTCCAACCATTCCAAAACGGCTTGCGGATAAGAAAGAATTGGTTTGATCGTGTCTTTCGCATATTGCTTATATAATGTTTCGGCAACTTTTTTGCCATCAAGCCATTCTTTCACTGCTGGCTCTGCCCATTTCTGAAAGTTAATTTCCGGGTAGATGGCTATTAAAATTCCAATAATAATGGAGATAGCTCTACCTAAGTAGGCATATTCTGCAGATAACTGGATAGGTTGATCGTGAATAACCAAACGAATATCTTCTTTAATTTGCTCCATAATATGAGCATCTTGTATATCTATTGTACCACTTTGATACATTTCTATCGTCTCTTGAATTGCTCGTTTTAATTTATTGTGATCAGCATTTGGTAAAATAAAGCCCATTTCATCTAGCGTTTCAATAACGCGATCGTAATTATCCATTACAATGCTTTGGATAAGTTGTTTAAAATGTTGACTGTCCTGTTGTCTTACTTCCCCTACCATACCAAAATCAATAATGACAATCCTTCCGTCTGGCTGCACTAATATGTTTCCTGCGTGCGGATCGGCATGGAATTTACCTGTCGTCAAAAATTGTTCCAAATAAAAATTGAATAGAACTCTTGCTACATGTTTTGTATCAATTTGGTGGCGCTGCATATAATTAATATCTGTAACTTTCGCGCCTTCTACCCATTCCATAACGAGGACTCGTTTGGTACATAATTCATCTACATAAAATGGAATATGTAACGAAGTGTTTTCCTCAAACCCTTCTTTAAAATAGTTCGCATTTGCTAATTCAAGGTCAAAATGCAGTTCTCGATTCATAACGGTTACAAGCTCTCGGTATAACGATGGCAAGTCTGTTTTTTTTCCAAAAGAGGTTAGTGTAGATATGAGCCAAAATACGATTCGCAGTGCTTTAAAATCCTTATGAAATACCTCTTTAATCCGATAGCGCTGCACTTTAATGGCAACCTCTGTATCACTACCTTTTAACTTAGCTCGATATACTTCTCCAATGGATGCTGACGCAATAGATGGTGTTTGAATCTCTTCTATGTGCGTTTCAATTGCTACTCCCCATTCTTCTTCCATAATCTCTCTAGCATAAGAGTATGGCATCGCAGGTACTCGATCGACAAGTCCACTAAGCTCCTTAATAAAAGCATCAGGCATAAAATCCGTTCTTGTACTTAGAAACTGCCCGACTTTAATTAATACACCACCGAGCAAGATCGCCTTCTCCCGGTATTCTTGCGCCAATTTTGTAATTAGAAGATTCCACTTAGCAAACGTTTCGTCATCCCATATGCGGTGTTTAAAATGAAACATATAAATTTTTGCAATAAATTTTAACGTCATCAACACCATTACTGTGGAACGATATCCCAAATTATACTTTAACCGTTTATGCATTTAAACACCTCATTAATATGTACCCTTTTTCATCCTTTGAAAAACGTGGCTTCTTGCTTTTTTCCATACGTAAGTAACACTTAAAATCACATTTTTTCCTATAATATAAATAAAAACGATACGTACATGTTTCATTATATCTAACTGATAATAAAACGTACATTTTTGCAAATAAAACATAAATATTCATTTCTTTTGTAGTTTATCATTGGATAATCATACATTTTATCTTATAATAATAAGAAACAAGAATCGTGGAGGAATTTATGAAAAACAATAGCTATTCTATATTTGATCATATTAAATTTATTATACCATCTCTTATTGGTGTTTTTTTATTTATGTCACCAATAAAAACAGAAGATGGATTAACTATTCCAATCGCTATCCTTGCTGGGAAAGTTCAATCCTTATTAGCCGATCAGTTATCTGGCATTATGATGGCTATTATCGTGCTCACAGCAATTATAACTATCATCGTTCGCCTGTTAGGCAAAGAAAAGCTTGATAGAACGCCATTTTTTCAGCAGCTCTTTTACGTAAATATGTTCTGGACGATTACAAGGGTAGTAGCTGCTATTTTTGCTGTTATGGTATTTTTCCAATTAGGACCTGAATTTATCCATAGTGCCAATACAGGGCAAATGTTATTAGGTGATTTATTACATGTATTATTTGCTGTCTTTTTATTCGCCGGCTTGTTTTTACCGTTACTTATGAATTTTGGTTTGCTTGAATTGTTTGGAACACTTATGACAAAGATCATGCGCCCGTTATTCCGACTACCTGGTCGTGCGTCCATCGATTCCCTCGCTTCTTGGGTAGGCGATGGTACAATCGGTGTATTAATCACAAGTAAACAGTATGAAAACGGCTATTACACCAAAAGAGAGGCCGCTGTTATCGGAACAACATTTTCCGTTGTCTCGATTACTTTTTCTTTAGTTATTATTGCTGAGGTAGGGCTTAAGCATATGTTTCTACCGTTTTACGGTACAGTTTTAGCTGCAGGAGTTTTTGCTGCATTAATTATGCCACGAATTCCTCCGCTTTCTAGAAAACCAGATACGTATATAAATAAAGATGCAGAAGGTATCTCTGAACAAATTCCAGCAGGTGAACATATTTTATCTTTTAGCTATAAAAAGGCGTTAGACCGCGCCAAACAGGAAAAAAGTGTGTTTAAAGTCTTTAAAGAAGGCGGACAAAATATTTTAGACATGTGGATGGGAGTCGCCCCAGTTGTGATGGCATTTGGATTAATTGCCCTCATTATCGCGGAAACAACACCTATTTTTCAATGGCTAGGTATGCCATTTGTACCTTTCATGGAACTGTTACAAATTCCGTATGCCAAAGAAGCGTCAGAAACAATCTTAATTGGCTTTGCAGATATGTTTTTACCATCCATTTTAGCTTCTACTATCGAGGCAGAGATCACCCGGTTCATCATTGCCGCCCTTTCTGTCACCCAGTTAATTTATATGTCAGAGGTAGGCGGATTATTAATTGGATCTAAAGTACCCGTATCCTTTAAAGATTTAGTCATTATCTTTTTACTGCGTACAATCATTACCTTGCCTGTCATCACTATCATAGCTCATCTTATATTTTAAAAACCTTTCATAGAGTGAACAAAGGCGCAATCGCCCGGTTAGCAACGTAGTGACTGAAACGAATCAACGAAAGTTTTAGGAATCATGCTCCTGCAACAGGAGTATGCCGGCGCCCTCCGGCAAGCCCGTCTTTAGTCGGCCTTCCTATTTAGAACGAACTGATGATGACTTATCGTAAGGCGATTCGTGAAGTCGCCTAGTTGCTGGGCGCTGGAGCCGGACGTGGCTAAATAACTTAGTAAGTTTATCCACAGCTGCAAAATTTTATAACTTCCTAGACAAGAACAAAACAGCCAAGCTACCGGATAGCTTGGCTGTTTCTTATTACTATAAACTTTTAAACGCTTATACTTTCCTAATAGTATAAGAAAAAATTTACTGCTTTGACTTTTCGTAGCAAACCCTGTTCTTACAGTAGCTTATATAAATAACACTTCCGAGTTAAACTCGCTTTCCATCTACTCGCTTAAGGAATGGACTTTGACGTTCAGCAAAATTGGCTACTTTATTTCTCTTGTACCGTTTTATGATACATTTTTTTCATTATCGAAGCCTTCCCTTCAACAAGCGGTTGCCATATTCCAAGTATTGGTCGGCTAGATAATACGAGTACAAGCAGCATAGATAAAGCAGCAAGTCCTAGAAAATCAAATACTCCATCTACCTTAAACAACTCCGCCTGACGAAAGTACTGGATGAAAAAGCCGTGTAGTAAATATACATAAAGTGTGCGTGTTCCTAGAATGGTCCATGTAAAATGCTGGACTGGTACCCATGATAGCACGCTTATAACCATGAAAGCTGCAGATACATAAACTAAGAGTCTTGCCAGCCCACCGTATTCTACAAGCCCCAAATCACCATACGATTTAGAAGCAAGCAACCAACCAGAATTAAAGTCTGGTAAGTAATAGATAGCTACCGCAATGCAAACCATGACCACAAGCGAAACAGCTTGCACCGCTTTTTGCTTAACGAGCATCACTTGCTTTTCCGTTAATAAATAGCCAACTAAGAAAAACGGAAAGAAAACAAAAGTTCGAGATAGACTAAACATATGGCCAATTTCACTAAAATACCCGACGACTAGGCCGAGAAAGATCGCAATCGAAACACTTAAAAATGGCGGTAACTTTTTAAACCAATATAATAACATATGCCAGCAAAATAGGCTGAATAAAAACCACAATGCCCAATGCGGACTAAATAAGTCCGTTTGCCAGCCTGATTTATCAATGACATAATAGTAGCCCGTATATAGTAGTTGAAAAATGAGATATGGCAATAATAATTTTTTCATCAATTGCACGATATAACTGAATGATCCTGAACCTTTTGCAAAATAGCCTGCCAATAATATAAATGCAGGCATGTGAAATGTATAGATCCACATATAAAGTGTATGAATGTATGGAGAATCACCTGTAAAAGGTTGTATCATATGTCCAAAAACAACTAAAAAGATCAAAATGACTTTTGCATTATCAAAAAAAGCGTTTCTTTCCATTGATCTCCATCCTTTTCGATAAATTTATTTTATATTTCGTAAGTAGAAAATTTAAGGCGACAATAGCTTTCATATATATCCATACTTTAAAATGTCGCTATTTTATTTCCTAACTCTTTACATCCTATTTAGACCCTGCTTGTATATGATGCACTATTTACTTTACCCGTTTTGAACGCCATTTTCATATAAAAACGCTTGATTTCATACACTTGTTAGCCTTTTGTAAACGGTTTGAAAAATATTCATTTAAATGTAATAGAAACGTTAAAAGAAGTAACCCTATAGATTTCTTCTTTCTACTATTTTTATGTATGACTTCCTATTAAGTAGCTGACTTCACTAACTACGAGCGAAGGCGGTTTCTTATATTTTCCAAATTACTTATACTATAAAACTAAAATTCTATTGTGGAACAAAGAGCCCAAGCGACCGTTTTGCAACGTAGTGACTGGACGAATCAACGAAAGATTTAGGACTCATGCCACTAAAGCAGGGGTATGCCGACGCACGAAGACATACCCGTTTTTAGTCGGTCTTCCTCTTAGGACACGAACAAATGATGACTTAGCGTAGGGCGATCTCGTAAAGTCGCCTCGTTGCTGGGCGCGGAATGTAGCTTATTCGGTTATGTTGTTATACATAAGCCACTACATTTATACTTTCTTATCTTGCAAAAAAAAGACAAGGCATGCGCCTCGTCTTTACAAATAAACTTCAATATTATTTTCTCCAGCTTGTAAATGTTTTTCCAACTCTGCAGTTTTTATCACCATACCGCCTTCGCGATAAGGATTATCTGTTAATTGCGTAAAATGAACGTTTTTACCATTTACAACGACCTGCTTTTTACCTTCTTTAAGATGATAATGATATGTTATTGGCTTGCTATCATATTGAAATGCGAATTCCAATTGATCCAACTCATCCGGTATCACCGGATCAATCACAAGATCTCCTTGCTGATAGCGGATGCCTAGGGCATTAGAAATTAATTGATTGATATATATTCCTGGTCCGCTCGAATAGATGCGCCATCCCGCTTTCACTGGAACATTGCCAGTACGTAGCTGATCAAAGTTCTCCTGCGCTTCATAGCGTGTAGCAAATTTGCCATCCGAGCTGCTAAAATACGCATTACTCTGGCGTATCTCTGCATGAGGGACTTCGTTTTGAATTAAAATTGGATTAATGACAGACAAGCCTTTCCACACTTCATTTTCATAACCAAGCTTAGCCATTGCTTCGACAAACCGAATATGCGCATGCACATAATGTAAGCCTATTTCTCGACCAAAATTTGCTGCTTGCTCAGCTCGTTTGAAATGTGTACTAACGCCACCTTTATAGTTAGCAGGGCGATTCATTAACCGAACGCCGTCTGGGAAATATAACTTGTCTTTTATTAACCGATAATGCTTTTCCGCCTGCTCTTTGGTAAACAGCTCGCTAATAATACTGCGCTGCATTGGTAATAACCGATACTGAATACCAGTTTTTTCATCAGATGGGTGAAGCATATATTCTATCTGATCCGGATTCTCCATATACACAAATCCTGGAACAACACTTGCTGATAAAATATATTGATTAAAATCAGCTTTCACCCCCGCAGCAAGCTCTTGCATCTGTAATGCTTCCTGTTCATCATAGCTAACTAACACTTGAGCCAACTTCTGTAACACCTGATACGTTAATGCAACGGTCCAGCTGGAAGACATATATTTCTTCAAATTCTCATTCGCAGGTTGCAACGTATCATCCCAGTCTCCATCATCATATAGAGATAAATACGTATCTTGAGCAAAATGATTTTTCATATAATTAATTTCTTTTTGTACATGTTCCATAATCGTAGCTTTCCTTGCTGTCAACTTGAAAGTAGTACGATCTGTATAAGGAACAACTTCCTCTAGGATGCCATAATCCCCTGTAGCCTCCAAATAATCGGCAACTACTTTTAACGGCCAAACAATAATATCACCATGGCTGTCTTCCTGCTGAATATGTTGATACTTATCAAACATAAACCATTGTGGCCAGTTGCCTTGATCTTCGTACTGATGAGAGAAAACGATTTTAATGATGTCACGTACCACTTGATAATTTTGCGTTGCCATAAAATATTCCGTTGGTCCTTGACACACATCACGAGTACCCCAAGCAGCTCCGCCAAATTGTTCCAAACCATGCGGCGATGAAAAATGTACGAGCATGTTGTGCGTATACCACCAAGCCAACGCATTTATTTTCTCCAAATCCCTCGTAGATGAACCGGAAGATGTAAGTTTAAATCCTTTGTTCACATGCCGGTAATACGCACGATAACGCTCGATTTCTCCTGGAATATCTAACAACTGAACAAGCTGTTCTTGCTTGTATAACGAACCTTTTACGTTTAATTTCCATTCTGCTGTAGGACTCATAGACAAGACTAAAAGTGATGCAGATAGTGGGGAAATATTTGTTGCTAGCTGTCGCTCATCCCCCACCGTCAACTCTGTACCTGTAACGTGCATAAAATAATTTAAATCAGGATAAACAGTCGCGCTATCCGATTTAGAATCAGCCGTACAAACAACGGTATTTCCATAATGTTTGATATGAAAAGGAACTTCATATTCATTATTATTCATAGTTAATTGATTCGTAACTATAAATCTATACGCTTTCCCGTTTTCTGACCTTACATGTAGCTGAAGCACTGCATCATCTACCTTAATAAGATTGGTAATGACAATTACATCATCCAAAAATTTATAATACCATCTAGCATAGTTAAAACCGATTTCAAATAGAGAAGGCATGGTTAATAAATGATACGTTTCATCAATTTGAATATAAATTCTCTGCCCTGAAGTTTTCATAATATTTAACGGGTTTCGTGCATTTGTCAGCATTTTGTTCATAGATGAATTACCAATAACAAGCTGCGAATTAAAAATGCCATACATATACGACGTCGTTGCCATCGTATCGTCTCTCACCCGGTCATTATGTCCACTCATAATAATATGTCCATGTGGTCGTTCGATCAGCTCTTCCTTTTGCTTGAGAACTACATGCTCATACGTATCCGTAAAAAAGGAAAGCAATGTCGATTCATTATATTCCTCCAACTGCCGATTTGGAAAATAAGTGTTTAATTCTGCTATTGTCATTTCCAACGCGGTAAGTGGCGCACCTATACTCGGCATTAAACGTACCCTCTCTACGGGGGCATGATCCCTTTTACTTCTGCTTAATTCTTTCCACGCTTTTTGAATCTCTTCCTTAAATTCCAACTCCCGAACAGCAGTGGAATGATTTTCTTTAAACAAACCGTAAAATACGAACCGCTGCTTTCCATTTAAAGCAAGCTTCTCTGATTGTAATGCAGTATAGGCGAATTCA
This sequence comes from Virgibacillus sp., assembly GCF_013393565.1. Taxonomy (NCBI): domain Bacteria; kingdom Bacillati; phylum Bacillota; class Bacilli; order Caryophanales; family Bacillaceae; genus Virgibacillus; species Virgibacillus sp. Next base: position 27,177 of record NZ_JABXHF010000028.1, on the reverse strand, counting down.
TATTGATAGTTTTCATTTGCCAAACTAGGTTTCGTTAAAACCTCAGCTTGATTTGTCGTTTTATACGATAAACCAAAAAATTGAAAGCCATCTGTAGAGTAGCCAATAATTTTACCTAAAGCACCCTGTTGCATATATGGGAATCCGCTTGCTTGCGGTTGATTTTGTCTAGAGCAAACGACATACCCCTGTTCGTTATCTTGGAAAATAGCATGATCCATATATTGCGACATATAAGCTTCATTTGAGCGCACCGCTCCTTTATCAGCCAAACCTAAGTCTTGCCCATAAATAAGATCGACCTCGACATCTTTCCCATCTAACAAAACATCCCAAAACCAAACACCTGCACCTGTTAAATAGAAAGTAACTTCATAGTTTACTTCTTCAAAGCTACCTTGCCACTTCACGTGATCCTCTGCAACGAAAATCTCGCTGTTCGATTGAACACCCAATAACGGTGCGGTTACTATTCTCCCTTGACGATAAATGCGTAAATAAATATTATTTAACGCTCCATCGATCGGGTTCGACAACAGCTGATTGATCATTGTATTCTTATGAGCAATTTCGTAAATGTCGCCGCTTTGGAGAAATGTAAACGTAATATCTTGCGCTTTTATCTGAAATTTGTCTCCTGTTGTCAAAGCTTATTCTCCTTTCGTCTTGTGTAAATTGAACGATAGTGCCATGACATCTTGGCTATTTGCTCCAACACACAAATCAAATCTTCCTTCATCACTATGATAGGAAAGATCGGCATGGTGATAACGAAGCTGTTCTTCTGGCAACGTAAACATAACGACTCTTTCTTCACCCGGCTGTAAAGAGATCTTTTGAAATCCTTTTAATTCTTTAAGCGGACGCACCACTTCGCCGACTAAATCACGAATATAGAGTTGGATCACTTCTTCACCAGCAACATCGCCTGCATTTGTTACCTTGACCTTAACCGTTATTGGTTTATCTGGTGTCATCAAATCGGAAGAAAGCTCTAGATCACTATATTTAAAGTGGGTATAGCTTAACCCGTAGCCAAATGGAAACAAAGCCTCATTCGGACAGTCCAAATATTGTGATACATATCGTTCTTGAGCATTGATAGTACCTTGAGGGCGCCCTGTATTATAGCTGTTATAGTATACAGGAATTTGTCCTACATTATACGGGAACGACATCGTAAGCTTTCCAGACGGATTGACATTGCCAAAGAGAATGTCTGCAATCGCTGTACCACCCTCTGTTCCTGGATACCATGCTTCAAGCACTGCGTCCACTTGATCAACTACCCCATGTAAATCGAGCGGTCTGCCATTAAATAACACAGCAACAGTTGGTTTACCCAACTTAGCTACCGCTGCTACTAAATGTAGTTGCGCTTGTGGCAATTGTATATTTGTTCTTGAACCGGCCTCACCGCTCATTTCAGAGCTTTCTCCTAAAGCTAGAACAACAACATCCGATTGCTTAGCAAGTTCTATTGCTTTAGAAAGATCCTGTTCACAATGATTATTCACTCCACAACCGTTCGCTACATATAACTGAGAAGCAGGTAGCTGATTTCGCATCCCTACATCTAATGTTATTGCTTCATTCCTATCTCCCAACCATGACCAAGGGCCAAGAATATCGTTGCTATTAGCAAACGGACCAATAAGTGCCATTTTTTGCGTAGTAGCAAGTGGCAACACATCTTGCTCATTTTTCAACAGCACACAAGATTTAGCGGCAATGTCACGAGCTGCCTTTCGATGCGCAGAGCACATAACAACTTCTGCTTCTCTTTTTTCATCTGCACCTCGATATGGATCATCGAACAATCCTAATTCGTCTTTTAACTCTAAAATTCGTATCACCGCTTCATTTAGAAGTTCCACATCCATTTCATTTGTTTCTATGAGCTGTTGCAGGTGATTTGCATAACATCCAGTCATCATCTCTATATCTACACCTGCTGTAATGGCCTTCATAGCTGCTTCTTTTTCATCTGCTGCCACACCATGCGGAATTAATTCTTTCACAGCGCCCCAATCAGAGATAACGACACCGTCAAAATTCCATTCCTCACGTAAAAGGTCACGCATTAATGATTTGTTTGCACTTGCCGGAATTCCATCAACCGTATTAAAGGCTGTCATCACTAATTTGCTACCTGCCTCAAGGGCTGCTTTAAAAGCTGGGAGATACGATTCGCGTAATTCTCTTTCTGACATGTTTACCGTATTATAATCCCTGCCTCCTTCAGCTGCACCATAACCAGCAAAATGCTTCACACAGGAAGCAACGCTTTCGTGGTCATGTTTTAAATCAGAACCTTGAAACCCACGAACTTGCGCTTTAGCAAACGCACTATTTAAATAGGAATCTTCACCTGTAGACTCCATCACTCTTCCCCAGCGTGGGTCACGGACTAAATCAACCATTGGTGCAAAGGTTACATGCACACCGCTAACAGCAGCTTCTTTAGCAGCAATTGTTGCACTTTTTTCAGCAAGTTCTAAATCCCAAGAAGAACCGATGGCTAATGGAACTGGAAAAATGGTCTTATAACCATGAATAATATCGGACATAATAAGCAAGGGAATGCGTAATCTGCTATCCTGTAAATATCGCTCTTGGATCGACCTCGTTTCCTTGGCACCCGATGCACCTAAAACGGACCCTATATGTTGCAGCATGTTATCAGGTATATGCATTTCTTTCATCGGTCCAGTTATTTGCCCCTCATCAGAAGCCCCTTTAAAAAACGGGGTGGCTAATTGGATAACTTGTCCGATTTTTTCATCTAAAGTCATTTTGCTGACTAAATCTTTTATTTGATTTACTTTCATTGTTACCCCTCCTCATTAGAAAAACTTGGCTTTTCGCCAAGTCTTATGGCGAATGGCATAGTTTTTCTTATACTATAAACCTTTAAACTTTATACTTTCCTATAGTATAAACAAAAAACCGCTTTAATCGAAACGTTTCAATGATGTTTATATTTTGGATTATAAGTGTTTTATTACCTATAGTCAAACAACATCAAGATAAAATCAAGAACAAACCATTGATTTGTTAACATTTATTGAATGTAAAACAAAAAAAGTAAGCAAATATGAAAAAAACAGTTGAAAGCGACTTCAAATTTTATTATAATCAGTTTATCGAAACGTTTCAATAAAATTAAAGGAGTGTTTCTATTATGAGAAAATGGTTGGTATTAACTTTTATCGTAGCTTTACTAGCATTAAGCGCTTGCGGAAACGAGGAAGCTGCTAAAGAAGACAGTGGAAATAAAGACGGTGAAATTACCGTTTGGGCAATGGGTGAGGAAGGTAAGCTGTTAAAGCAACTGACAGATAAATTTGAAAAAGACAATGAAGGAATTAAAGTAGATGTACAAGCTATTCCTTGGGATAGCGCCCACGATAAACTATTAACTGCAGTAGCTTCTGGAAATGGTCCAGATATCCTGCAATTAGGTACTACTTGGGTGCCAGAATTTGCTGAAGCAGGAGCGTTATTAGATTTAACGGAATATATGGAAGAGCATCCAGAATTCGCAGCAGAAAATTATTTTGATGGTGCCGCAGAAATCATGCAGTATGATGACCAAATCGTTGGTATTCCATGGTATGTAGACACTCGCGTACTATATTACCGCACCGATATATTAGAAGAAGCAGGTTATGATAAAGCTCCGGAAACTTGGGAGGAATTACAAGACGCAGCAAAGAAACTAGCAGACCGTGGTGAAGGTCAATATGGAATAGATATTGACCAAAATGATCAAATTATGCCATTTATCTTCGCTTGGCAAAATGGTTATGAGGCAAACTTGGAAGAAAGCAAATTAAATTTTGACACACCAGAATTTTTAGGTGCTATGGAGTATTATACAAGCTTCTTTAAAGAAAGATCCAGCCAAGTAGAGCAAGGCGAGGATATTGTCCAAGCATTTGCAAATGGGAAAAAACCAATGTTCTTCAGTGGCCCTTGGATGGTAAATATTATCAATGAACAAGCTCCAGACATAGAGGGAAAATGGGCGCCAGCTGTTATGCCAGGTAACGAAACAAACGCTTCTAGTATGGGGGGAGCAACATTATCTATCTTCCATAATTCAGAAAATGTAGAGAATGCCTTGAAATTCCTTTCCTATATGAATGAAACAGAAACACAACTTGAATGGTTAGATATATCTAATACACTACCTTCTAAGCTAGAAAGCTGGGAAGATCCAATATTACAAGATGATCCAATGTATAGCGTATTTGGCGAACAATTGAAAGAAGCAAAAGCAGGACTTCAAACAGAACAGTTTGAACGCATCGCCCAAGAATTACTTAGCGCGTTAGAACGCGTCAATGCAGGCGGGGCGGATTTAGAGAAAGAAATAGAGCAATTTAACAAAACTGCGCAAGATCTATTAGAAGAATAATTTCTCCCAATATAAGGTGATAAGGTGCAGTAGACCCACTCAAAAATTGGAAGATGGGAGCTGAACAAATATAAGTCGGGAATGAAATAATCCCCCACTACTTAAAGGTTCACTTTATGATAAAGAAGCATATAAGGCGATATCCAGCGACCTTATATGCTTCCACCAAAATACGTTTCATTACGATAGGTGGTTTAAGAAAAATGTTTAAACAAAAATTCCGTAATCGACATCCCTACATGTTCATTGCACCTGCAGTTACTTTATTAATTATTTTCAGTATTATTCCGATTACGATCGCTTTTTTTATTAGCTTTACAGATCTCGATTTAAAAGGATTAGCAAATTGGTCAAACATCAGTTGGATCGGCTTTGATAACTATCAAAACCTATTTGCTGATGATACTTTTATCAAATCTATTTTCAACACGTTATTTTATGTTGTCATTGGCGTTCCGCTCGTCATTATTTGTTCATTAGGTATTGCACTCATGCTGAACTACGGAAGCAATAAACTGTTTTCTATGTTCCGATCGGTATACTACATGCCATCTATAACGAATATTATTGCCGTCGCCGTCATTTGGGGCTATTTATACAACACAGAGTATGGTTTATTTAATTATATTCTATCTTTACTTTCTGTAGAAAATATACCTTGGCTTCAAGAGCCTACCATTGCTAAAATTTCGCTTATTATCCTCGCAGTTTGGAAAGGTATTGGCATTAATATGATTATTTTTCTCGCTGCCCTGCAAGGAATACCTAGAGCTTATTATGAAGCAGCGAAAATGGATGGCGCCAACCGCATTCAGACATTCTTTAATGTGACGTTACCTTTATTGAGATATGCAACCTTTTTCGTAACTGTAACGACGTTAATTGGCTGGATGCAGTTTTTCGAAGAGCCTTACGTGATGACACAAGGCGGACCACTAGACGGAACACTATCTATTGCATTGTTTATTTATCAAGAGGGCTTTCAATTTAGTGAGTTTGGTTATGCTGCTGCGGGTTCTTTCGTATTGTTTATCATGATTATTATCATTACTTTAATTCAATTTAAACTTCGAAAATCCGATACAGAATATTAACCTTATGAAATGAGGGATTTATCTTGGCTTCTATACATTCAACAAAAGGGAAAACAGAAAAAACCCTTATCACCGTGCTTATGATTATTGGCGGAATTTTAGTATCCATTCCATTCATTTGGATGATAACAAGTGCCTTTAAACCTGAGAGTGAAGCATTGCGCATTCCACCAACTATATTACCGGAAGATCCAACGCTGGATAATTTTAAGCACCTATTTACAGAATTAAATTTCTTAGTCTATTTACGAAATACATTAATTATCGTCGCTTTTTCGTTTGTCGGCTTATTGTTTAACGGCATGGCAGGATACGGTTTTGCTAAGTTTGCATTTAAAGGCAGGGAAAAAATATTCTATCTTGTTCTAGCAACTATGATGATCCCAGGCCAAGTAACGATGATACCTGTTTACTTATTACTTAATGGAATGGGCCTCACCAACACGTTACCGGGTATTATTTTGCCAGGTCTAGTCGCAGCATTTAGCATTTTCTTATTCCGACAGTTTATGAGCACGATACCAACGGATTTAATTGAAGCTGCACGTTTAGACGGAGCGGGAGAATTTTATATTTTTTTCCGGCTTATTATTCCTATTGCTAAACCTATTTTTGCCGTACAAGGAATTCTTGCATTTATCGGCGCATGGAACAGTTTCTTATGGCCTTTAATTATCGCGAATGACGAGAGCCTCTATACGCTTTCTGTAGGTTTATCTTTATTACAAGGCCAGTATGGCAATAATTTTGCTTTACAAATGGCAGGAGCAGCCTTTATGGTTGTACCAATTATTATCATCTTTGCTTTCTTTCAAAAATACATTGTGGAAGGTTTTACCATGTCCGGTATTAAATAATAAAACACTAGTGATGTTCAAGTGTAGCAAAGCAACTTGAAACGTTTTACAGTTATAAGAGGATAAACTAGGCTATATCACTCTTCTTCACATGAGCTATCTAAACGCCGAAATTAACTACAGAACTGTTTGGACGACCACATTTTTGAATAGGTAGTGCTAACGACATCAATCTAAGATACAATAATAGAAGCATGGAATCGTTTTTATGTTTTTAATGGAGGAAGTGTATGCATGGCAACAATAAAAGATGTAGCAAAGCTTGCTGGAGTTGCAGTATCTACTGCTTCTTATGCGTTAAACAATAGCGATAAAGTAAGCCAAACTACAAAAGAAAAAGTAGCAGCAGCGGCAAAGTCATTAAACTATAGAAAGAATGGCTTAGCTTCTGATTTAAAAAGGACAAATACAAATACGATCGCGTTAATTTTGAGCGATTTGTCAGGTCCTTATTACTCAGAGTTAATTCAAGGCGTGCAAGATGTAACTACTGCAAACGGCTTTGACTTAATTGCCTGCAGCTCTATCGGTGGGGCAGATTCTACGGCGGTAAAATTTTTACAAGAAAAACGGGTAGATGGGGCGATTATACTTGCACATAATATTAGCGACGAGGTAACCGTGCAATCCGCTCGTAAAGGATTTCCGCTTGTTGTATTGGATAGAAATTTAGATAGTAGCTTTATTTATAATATTGAAGTTGATAATATCCATGGCGGATATTTAGCAACAGAGCATTTAATCCAACATGACCATAGCGAAATTGCATATGTGAGCGGTCCTTACAACTCGCACGATAATCAACTTCGCTTCCAAGGGTACTTGGATGCTTTAAAAGATTACAACATCCCTTATAAGTCCAAATGGAAAATCATCGGTGACTTCACTCGAGAAAGCGGGTATCGCGCAACCAAGATGCTCATTGCACAACGTCAATTACCACATGCTATTTTTTATGCCAATGACGAAATGGCTATAGGTGGATTAGAAGCGTTAAGAGAAAATGATATTTCTGTCCCTAATGACTTATCCGTTATTGGATTTGACGACATTCAACTAGCCGAATATGTCTCTCCTCCGCTTTCAACAATAAAACAACCAAAATATGAAGCAGGTTCGTTAGCCGTTCATGTTATTTTTCAAGTATTAGCAGGAGAAAAAGTCGACCATCAATACACATTATCAACCGAATTAGTAAAGCGGCAATCTGTAATGCAGAGACTATCTCCTGAAAATTCTACCAAACAGCATACGAATGAAACGTAATAACTACAGGCAATTATTTTTGATGTGGGGGGCTCTCCCCCATTCTTCTATTACGCGTTGTTTGATATAAAGTGAATCTTCAATCAGTGAGGGTTTCTTTCATCCCCCACTGATTGTTAGTACGGCAAGGGCATGTCCTAAAGACCTCTTACGAAAAAGGGATTTAGGTGCTGTTATCTCCCACTTAGACTTGTTCAGATCACATCTCTTATTCTTAAAGTGGGAGCCTTACGCACCTTATATACGGGATAAACTAGTATAGTTACATCCATTCAAATACACACAAACGGCGCCACCGCACTATATTCAACTTAATAACCTAAACAAGTGATCCAAATTGATGAAAACCTATGATGATTAACATAAAAATGATCACTGTTATGGCTGGATGGTTCCACATTTTTTTGCCTTCGCTAGCAGTTTCCCGTATTCCCCAAAAAATGAATACAATGGTCCATAAAAACAGCATAAACATAATCCGAATCAAGGGATCTTGATATTCTTGCATGATCATTTCTCCCAACATCGATCCCATCATGCCACCCATCACACCAGATAAAGCGCCATCTAACACAGCCCATATACTGACAGGAATACCCACCAAGCATCCAAGCACCATCCCAATCAGCACCGCAATAACAGTGGACTGAAATAAATTGCCACTTAAGAGTATACCAACAATAACCCCAATGGCAATGCCCGCACTCATCCCAATAGCCATCGCAACCATCATTCCAGTCATGTGTGATATGTTGTTTCGATACATAACCGTAATAACAAGCACAAACACAGACAAACTAATAATCGTTATTAACATAAGCAATAATGCTATTGTCATACCATTTACCCCTTTACTCGTCCTACTTTCAATATATGTCCATTGTTTCTAATCATTCATTTCATGATAAAAAAAGCGCAAATTCTTCCTTATAATCATTATCTGTATTTTCTTGACATATTTGAACCTCACCATTACGATTAGTTTAATCTATTTTCTAAATATTTAATAATAAATATTCCATTAACTGTAATTGGGTAGATATTTTTTAGGAGGAAACATAGTTGAAAAATCACGATGAATACCTTTATATAGGAAGACAATTACTAGATGCGCAACCATTTAGCAAATTTGTAGGCGCCAAACTAACTACATTTAATGAAGGGGAAGCTGTGCTAGAAATACCAATAAAAGAAAATCTACTACAGCAAAATGGCTTTGTCCACGGTGGTGTTTTAAGCTATGCTGCTGATAATGCATTAACTTTTACAGGAGGATCTGTTTTGGGCCCACATGTATTAACGTCCGAATACAAGATTAATTATGTACGTCCAGCTATTGGAGAAAGTTTAATTGCTACCGGCTTAGTAGTGTATGCCGGAAAACGTCAAGCCGTATGTCGTTGTGATGTGGAAGTAATCAAGAACGGCGAAAAGAAACTTTGCGCCACTGCACAAGGCACCATTGTAACCTTTGACCCTTCATTAAAAATTTAACTACCATATAATAGATTGGAGAAAAGATAATGCGTATTACCCAACCAACCATCAAAGAATTAAAGAGTGAGCAAGAGCGGATAGAAGCTTTTCCAATTATGAAACAATTAAGAACACATTTAAATACGCATTCCTTTATAGAACTAGTCTCACAAGCGGTGGAAGAGAATGATTACCAACTTTTTGCTTTATATGATGAAAATCGTATCGTGGCTGTTTGTGGGTTTATGCCAATGATTACGTTATACAACGGTAGATCCATATGGGTCTGTGACTTAGTTACTGACTCCAGCTTACGTTCAAAAGGATACGGGAAAACCCTCTTAAACTATGTTGAACATTGGGCAAAAAAGCAAAACTATGACGTTGTTTCTCTTTCTTCTGGATTACAACGTGCGTCAGCACATCAATTTTACGAAGAAAAAATGGAGTATGGTAAAACGAGTTATGTCTTCGTTAAAAAACTATAAACTTTAGAAAAACTTCGATTGTCACCAAATCTTATGGCAGAAGCCTTAGTTTTGCTTATACTATAAACCCCAAAAAATCAAATCCTATGCTTTCCTATAGTACAAATAAACTCGGCAATGTCTATACTAAAGGTTGCCGAGTTTTACATGCTTCTGTTCGAATAAAAGTGCATTTCTAACCTATAACAAAAAGAATATCATGTGTTCACCTAAGACCGCAGAAACAGTCTAATGGTCATTTTGACGTATGCCATCCATAATGAATTGGATTAGTTGCTCCACTTCGTATTCATGAATCCTATCTACATCTACAATAACAAAACGCGAGATGATAAATCCCCCTAAAACAGAAAGCAGTATATTGACGACATCATCTGTTGGAATATTTTTCAGTTCCTGCTTCGTTTTAAACGTTTCAATCGCCTTTCTAAAACGATAACGAATTTCATTAGCCAAATAAGGTAACAACTCTTTCTTTAAGGATTCATTGTATATGATCTCTTTCATAACCACTTGTAAAATTTGTTTATTCTCAGAAAAGAACTGAATTCTATTATAAAGAAACGCACGTAAAAATTCTTCAAACGTCGTTGTTTCTGCTGGCAGGACTTCAGCAAATACTTCTTCTGCCATGCCAGGAAGGGATGATTTGAAGAATGGCAAGATGACAGAACGCAATACATTCTCTTTCGTTCCATAATGCTTAAAAATAAGACCTTCTGCAACCCCTGCTTGTTTGGCAATTTCATTTGTAGACGTGTTCGCATACCCTTTTTCAGCAAATAATTGAATTGCTGTCTCTATAATCTTTTGTTGCTTTTCTGTCTGTTTTTTAGAACGTTTCGCCTCTGCAATCATGGAATCCAATAAGTTGTTGTACGTCAAATTACTTCCGTCCTTTCTATACAAAATACGTCCCTAATATTTACTTCATAGAAAATACATTGTTACAATTTTCGGTATTTCTTTAATCCAATTAAATTCAAGATAATGAGTACGAATGCAAATAACAGTAACACATACAAATCCCCAGTTATATCAGCTAGCCCTAAGCCTTCATACATTACGCTCTGTAACGCATCTCCAGCGTAATAAAGCGGCATTAATTTTGCTAATACTTGTAGCCAATCTGCCATGCCTTCCAGTGGAATAATCCCCGAAAAGAAAATTTGTGGAATCACAACGATTGGAATAAACTGCATCATTTGAAACTCCGATTCAGCAAAGGCAGATAGTAAGATGCCTAAAGATAAGGCAACTAAAGCTAACATCAAATTGATGAGAAGCACATTCCAAATCGAGCCGATTAAAACCATTTGAAGTACATTCACAGCAAAGAAAACTACAATAATCGTTTGCAATAAAGCAAATATGCCAAAACCGATTAAATATGCAGCAACAATTTCCCCTCTTTTAACAGGAGAAGCCATTAATCGTTCTAATGTTCCAGTCGTTCGTTCCTTCAATAAACCAATACCCGAAATAAGGAACACGAAGAAAAACACAAAAAAGCCGATAAATAACGGACCTAACCGATCAAAAAACACGGTATCTTCATTTCCATAGACATATGAAATGGCAACTGTATTGTCCTCTTGGTTTAAACTTTTTTGCATCTGATCAGGAATTTGCATCTTACTTGTTATTTGCTTTATGTTCATTTCAAGCGTTCGCGAAATCGTTGGATCACTATTTAATAGCGTAAGTTGCTGTTTTTCATCATCCATTTTTAAAAATCCGTCCAATTCATCGTCAACTACTGTAGCATGGGCATTTTTAACATTGGTATATGTCTGCACCTCTATATTTTTTGCTTCTAACTTATTAATAAAACTATCATCTGCACCCTCTATACCTAAAAGCGGATCTACTTGTTCGCTGTTAAATAACAAATGCATGAGGGTCAATATGAATAGAGGGGCAACCAATAATAATGCTAATGTTCGTTTATCTCGAAACATCTGCTTAAAAATACGTCGCACAATCGCCTTTATCCTCATACTACATTCGCCCCGCTTTCAAAAACACGTCATCTAAATTATTTGCACTATAATTCTTTTTTAATGCATATGGAGAACCTGTTGTAATAATGGCTCCCTCCCTAATCATTGCAATACAATCACATTTTTCCGCTTCATCCATGACATGCGTTGTCACGATAATGGTCTTTCCTTCTTCGTTTTTTAGGCGTAACAATTCATTCCAAATGCTAAGCCGTAATGCAGGATCAATGCCAACAGTTGGTTCATCTAAAATAAGAACATCAGGATTTTGAATGAAGGCAATAGCAAGCGATAGTCGGCGTTTCATCCCACCAGAATAGGTAGAGACTTTTTTGGACAAATCTTTTTCTAGATTCACCAAATCCGCCACATACTTTATCCTTTCTTTCAGCTGCTGGGTTTTCAATTGATAAAGCGAACCAAAAAATTGCAAGTTTTCTCTTCCTGTTAACTCAAAGTACAAGGCATCCGATTGCGCCATATAACCAATTCTTTGCATTAAAGACAAGTTCGGCATAGATTGTCCGAGCACATGAATCTCCCCTTGATCGGGAACTTCCATTCCAACCACCATTTTGACTAAGGTTGTCTTACCAGCTCCTGAAGGTCCAATTAAACCATAGACACTCCCTTCCCCTATCATCAAATCTACCTGTCGTAGCACGTTATTTTTCCGATAACGCTTACTAACATTTTTAACTGACACCGCATGTTGCAATGGTATCTCCACCTTTTTATAAAGTGATTACTTACTCACTATAATTTAATCAAAACTCACACAAAGTGTCAATGCAATTCCTATCTGCTTTCCTTCCTCTTAGAAAGACTTGGCTTGTCGCCAAGTCTTATGGCAAAAACCTTTGTTTTTATTATACTATAAATCAAAACATCTTATACTCCCTCTATATACTAACGTTTTCTTTCCTATAGTGATAAAAATCTACTACTAAAAACGCTATAATTAAAGAATAGCTGCTAGCATACCTTTTTTCATCTCCAACGAAGACCACTTTCTTCCTTGTTTTATTTACACATGCTTAAAAACCCCCTAGCCAAAACTGCTATATGTTTATAGTTTTGTCACATTTTGTCGTTTTTTATCAATACGAGGCTATAACTGAGTGGTATAATAGGAATTGGATATAAAAGTTCATTTTTGGGAGGCTTTATAATGGAAAAAGTAGCCGTAGTTACAGGATCCGCAGAAGGCTTAGGAAAAGGGATTGCTCATCGTTTATGTAAAGATGGGTTTAAAGTAGTCGTTCATGACATTAATGAACCAATGCTAAACCAAACAGTAAAAGAGTTTAAAGAAGAAGGTTTTGACGTCCATGGCGTTGTTGGTAATGTTGCCAAACGAGAAGACCAGTTTAATGTAGTGAAAGAAACAGTAGCACATTTCGGTCGTTTAGATGTATTCATAAATAACGCTGGCGTTGACGCAATTACACCTTTCTTACAAGTTGAAGAAGAAGAGCTAAATCGCTCATTCCAAATCAATGTAAATGGTACTGTATTCGGTACACAAGCTGCTGCCGAACAATTTATAAAACAGGAAACAAAAGGGAAAGTAATTAACGCATGTAGCATTGCTGGCCATGAATCATATGAAATGCTAAGTACTTATTCCGCTACAAAGCATGCTGTAAGATCTTTTACCCATTCATCAGCCAAAGAGTTAGCTAAACACCAAATCACAGTGAATGCATACTGCCCTGGTATAGCAAAAACAAGAATGTGGGATAGAATTGATGAAGAAATGGTAAAACATAGCGATAACTTAAAACCAGGTGAAGCTTTTGAACAATATTCTTCTGCTATCGCTTTACAACGTTATCAAACTCCAGAAGATGTTGCTAACTTAGTTTCATTCCTAGCTTCCGATGATGCAGATTACATTACAGGTCAAACGATTCTAACGGATGGTGGCCTTGTTTATAGATAAACAAATGAACGGCATAGCTGACACACCCCCAATTGTTCATTTCAGCTAGATCGATATTGTTTTCTCATTATGTTGCTTTCATAATAATCTGCCGGAAAATGACCGGCAGATTTTGTTTTTATTCATTAATCTATTTATATTGGATTTAACTGCTAGAAGAACTTCCAAACGTGAATAATAAACGTACCGATTCTTCTTTTACAGAATCACTCCACTAATATCCCAAAGTAAACGTTTCCGGACAAAATGATATGATCACATGCATTATTCCCACTTAAAAAATTTGATAGAAAGCACTGTACATATTACTGCAACAATCGCCATTACCATGATTGGAAGTAATACATGGTCCATTTTCATTCCAAGAGAGGCCGCTTTTATTAGCTTAATACCCTGCGTCATCGGCATTATATCAGCCACTCTTTGAAGTGCCTGTGGCATAACTTCATAAGGCAATGTTGCACCCGAAAAAATAAGCATAGGAAAATACAACAAAATAGCTAATACACTAGCTGCTTTTGTATTAGGTGCGAGACCACCAACCATCATGCCGATACTAAAAATAGATAGCATAACTAAAAAATAACCACCCAAAAAATAAAACCACGATCCCACCAATTGGAAATTGAAAAATAATACGGCAACAAGATAAAGAAACAGAAGTGACGCGACGGCATATAATGCATAAATGACTAATTGTACGAACAGAATCATCACAGGTGTAACGGGGGTTACTTTAAAACGTTTCAGTATTTTTTTACTGCGGTATTCAGATATTACTAATGGAAGACCCATGACTCCACCAGCCAATATGGAGATGGTAACAAGCGCTCCAAAGGACTGCTGTAAAAAAGTATAATCTGCTCCATGAAAAGCAGGGGTGTCTCCATAAATAATACCTAGGATGACTAACACGATTAGCGGCATACAAATAGCAAAAATGAACATATCCATTCCTCTTAACGAAAGTTTTAATTCGGTTTTAAGCATGGTTCTAAAGGTACTCATTTTCCATTTCCTCCTCTGTATACCATAAATAAGTATCTTCAAATTTATCAAAAGGATTTGAAGCTATAGCGTCTTCAACTGTTCCATGAAACACCATCTGCCCTTTCCTCAAAATGCAAATGCCATCACAGAGATTTTCCACTTCATCCATAAAATGTGAGGTTAAGAAAATGGTTAGCCCCTTTTTCCTTAGACTAGTAAGAATTTTCCATACATCTCGTCTTGCTCTTGCATCAAGCCCAGTTGTTAATTCATCTAAAAAAACAACTTCTGGTTGAGGGATAAGAGCAAGAACAATGAATAGCCTTTGACACTGCCCTCCCGAAAGCTCGCTAACAAGATTTTTACGCTTTTCAAAAATACCAAATTGCTCCAATAATTTTTTATAATTATCCGTTTTCTTATAAAAAGATTGCGTTACTTCGCATAATTCTTGGACTGTTATTTTTTCTTGATAATGTGCTTCCTGAAATTGCACCCCTACTCTTTGAAACAATTGTTTTCTTTCTTTCCATGGGTTTTTCCCTAAAATAGTAACTCTTCCACTATCTGCTTTTTTGGTACCTAGCATACATTCAATCGTTGTGCTTTTTCCCGCACCATTTGCACCAAGTAAGCCAAATACCGCTCCCCTTTTTATGGAAAGACTCAAATTTTTTATTACTGTTAGCCCATTAAAAGACTTCGATAGGTGCTCCACACGAATAACGTCTTGCATAGACATTTTGACATCTCCTCCTTATTTTATTGTCGAATAAAAGAATAACACCAGCGAGAAGGCTGGTGTTAAAGTGTAGGGTTTAACAAAATCTATTTTTCATATATTGCAGTTGATTAATCATGATTTGCGCGTTGCTTTCAGCTTTGTTCAATGAGTCTATTAACTTATCGCATACTGAAATAATATCTTCCTGATTCGTAGGCGTATTAAGTACTTTTTTTAAATTTGTATTAGGATTTAAAGACACGGCATGGAGCATGCGTAAAATGGACTCAAGAGAATAATTTGCACATCGAAGAGAGCGAATAATTTTCAACTGCCGAATATCTTCATCTCTATAAATGCGATAACCGTTTTTCTTACGTTTCACAGATAGGAGACCATTCATCTCCCAATTTCTAAGTGTATCCATAGAAATATGAAGATATTCAGAAACCTCTTTTCGTTTCATATGCCGTTTGTTTTGGGTTGGTTCACCGTATAGAAGCCTTTTCACAATGCGTATAGCTTCTTCTGCATTATTTCGTTCTTCTTGTAATTGTTCTATGTATTCCTGGG
Organism: Virgibacillus sp.; assembly: GCF_013393565.1. NCBI lineage: Bacteria > Bacillati > Bacillota > Bacilli > Caryophanales > Bacillaceae > Virgibacillus > Virgibacillus sp. Next base: position 11,338 of record NZ_JABXHF010000028.1, on the reverse strand, counting down.
TAAGCTGAAGAGCCTTATCATAATCACCTAACGCTGCTGTCTTGACCATCTTGACCATTTTTTTCCTTAGTCCATTTTGTAACACTTCGATTTGGAAGGCTCGTCGGGCAAGTCTGAATTGTTCTACGTGATGATCCGTAAAAATACGATAGCCATTTACTTGACGTTTAGGTGTTGGAATAAGACCTAAATCTTCATATAGTCGTACTGTATTAGGATGAATTCCAATTAATTCAGCAATTTGCGAGGTTTTATACGTATACATAGTTATTACCCCCATACTATTACCGTAACATGGATGGAAAGTCTGGTGTTGTAATGGAGAGTTGGATGAAATTTATTCTCTAGCTTCAACAATAGTGGTGTTCATCTAAACTTGATACGATGGGCAATAACACTTTTTATATAGGCTAATTAACCTACTTATTTATAAAATTATCACTCCTTAAGACAAACTCGTGTTGCCAAAGTGCTTGAAATAGAGGCTTGATTCTTACTGCATCTGTAGTAGCGCCACGCACTCTACGTGTGTCGTTGCTATTATTTACATTCAATTCATTACCATTAGAAGTTTATTTTTTATCTTTTCCATTGCTTAATTTGAATTCCACCATGCCAACTTCGTCTTGATAATAAACTACCGCAATAAACGTATTTAGATAGATAATGTTTACATTGAATTTGGTCTTCTAATAAAACTTTATCATTTACCCACTTCTCTTCATATCAAATCATTATTACCACTATTAGAAAAAGTAATATAAAGATTGTAAAGGCTATATAATCAGGTAATCGATAGTTAAGTTCCTTAAACTTAGTTCTTCCACGTCCATCTCCATAAGCCCTTGCATCTATAGCAAAGGATAAATTATCTGCCCTTTGAACTGACATAATAAGAAGAGGAACAATAATAGGCAAAAAAAAGTATAACTTTTTAACTATGTTTTTGCTTTCAAAAGTCGCACCTCTTGCCTTTTGAGCCTCTATTATCTTGTTTGTTTCATTTAATAAAGTAGGGATGAAACGTAAAGCTATAGAGATCATTAAAGAAAATTGACCTATTGGTAACCTAGTAAACTCTAAAGGCTTCAAAAGTTTTTCTAAACCTTGAGCTAAATCCAATGGTTTTGTAGTCAAAGTAAGCAGCGAAGTTATTAAAACCAGAAGTATTATTCTAATAACAATTCTAATACCAGCAATTAATCCCTCTTTATAAATCGTTATATAGCCTAAACTATAAATTACATCTCCCTCTTTAGTTAAAAATATATGAAATAAAAAAGTAAACATTAATATTATGAATATAGGTTTTAAACCATTAATAAAAACGGTAAAAGGATTCTCCACTTTTATCACTCCAATTGTCCTAAATTCCAAAAACCCAAAAGCAAAAACTAAGTTATAAATATAATAAAGTGATCTATAGGTAAATTTTAACTCATTCCTATCTAATATTAAAGTTAATTCTTTAGATACATAACAAACATTTTGGAATATTAGCCATCCAGTTTTGCACAACTGGAAATTGTGAAACAATTTTTGCAAAAGAGGAATATAAAGTATATTAATAGTAGATCTGACCGAGACAATCTCTCTACGTTTATGATTTTTGGATTCCTCAGGTAATCATACGTATAAGCCATTGGAAAAATTAGAGGGGTGGAAGGCTTAAGATGAGCATCCCATCAGAAAATTAGTTATTTAACAATTAACCAATAACCTTCTCTAAGGTAAGTGCATACTGTGAAAGCTGAGTTGCCTTTGTCTTTCCATCTAAATACTTTAACAATACCCAAATCATAGATTGGCGTAATTCTGAACGAGAAACAGCTAAAGGAACATATCCCGATACTATCTAATAAACTTTCTAATGGTAGTCCGACCATATTTCACATCTACTCTTCATTTTTAGGCATAAAAAAAGACGCTCATTTTAATTGAACGTCATCCATTAAGTTAAGATTTATTATTCTGTTGTAATCCCACAAACCAATTCAAGTCCGAAACCCCAATATGGTTTTTTCAACAAATTTATACCATTTTCATCATTTAGCACAAAGTTGCATGCTTGTAAAACTAAAGATTTCTAAATAATTCTGTACAACAATTTTAAAAATCCCCCTTACTCCTTTTTTCCATTTTCGGGAGATAATAGCCCCTTTTCCACCTTTTCAGTTTTAAAACAAAGTTCTCTCATTTATTGCATATAAAAAACATGAAGAAATCTAGACAAAACAGGGGATGGGCATGAAAAAGACCTAGAAAATAGAAATATTTATTTTGTTTAGGTAATTTACTTTTTAATTAGACACTTTCAACTCTAGCAACGCCACACACTCCACATGATACGTTTGTGGAAACAAATCAACCGGTTGAACCACCTCTAGTTGATAGCCAAATGGGACAAACTCTTTTATATCTGAAACAAGTGTTCTTGGATTACAAGATACATAGACAATGCGCTTTGGCTTTGAACGCGCAATCCGACGCATGACTTTTCCGCCCGCTCCTGACCGAGGTGGATCGAGTAGCAATACATCAGGATTACCAAATGTTTCAAGCATCTTTCTAAGACCGTGGCGAGCATCTTTAGCTAAGAATAATGTATTATGAACACCATTGTCAGAGGCATTCCGTTTTGCCGATGCAATGGAGGATTCTACGATTTCTATTCCAGCAAGTTGTGAAACACGACTTGCAAACGGTAAAGAAAAGGTACCAACACCACAGAACAAGTCAATCATTTTATCTGTTGCTTGAGGTTGAGCCATTTCTAGTGCTAATTCTACTAATTTTTCCGCTTGTTTCGGATTTGTTTGAAAGAATGTATCATACCACAATCGATAGCGATAACCAGCCAATTCATCGTAAATAAAATCTCGCCCTGTAAGAACATGGACTTGCTGCGCTTGTACTTTATCAGCAATATCTCGATTTTCCAACCAAAGTAAGCTTGTTACAGACGGAAATTTATCCTTTATGCGTTCCTTAAGATCCGACAAAGCAGAGGATTCAACTGGGCTTTCTGTTGCGAATAGAGCGAGCATCATTTCTCCAGTTGCTTGGGAATGACGCACCATGAGATGACGGAGCAGCCCTTCTTTCGTTTCTTTATCATAGCCTGACAACCTGTGTGCTTGAGCCCACTTAGCTACTTCCGTCGTTGCATTCACCATTTCCTGACTGGCAATATAGCACGTTTCTAAAGGAATAATATTTTGATAATTGCCCTTTTCATGTAAACCAAGCTCGCCTGCTTTATTAAATGTAAATTCCATTTTATTTCGGTAATACCAAGCTTCATCTGCACCAATAGTTGATTGTACGACATTTGAATCAAAGTGTTGCTCTTCTAATAATTGTTTTACTTGGGAAGTTTTTTCCTTTAATTGAGTTGCATATGATATATGCTGCCAAGAACAGCCACCGCATTTACCAAAATGAAGACATGCTGGCTCGATGCGTTCTGGATGGGCTTCGATAATTTGATCTGGCTTGGCAACTCTATTTCGATACGGAGGCACAAGTGTCGCTTGCACCCTTTCTCCAGGAAGTGTGTAGGGAATGGTGATGTGTTGTTTCTTCCGTTTACCTTGTTTGTTTTCACGTTGAATAACCGCTCTTCCAGAACCTTTTGCATCAAACTGCGTTATTTCCATTATAAAAGTATTATCATTATATTTGTACGCCATTTATTTCCTCCTTGTATGCTCGAAATCTATTGTTTTTTTATAATTCTGATAAATATCCTCAACTTAATAGTTTCATACATATATCCATACACTATTTTTTTGCTAGTCATCTATTCCTTTAAGCATCTAAGGTAAATCTTATCATTACTACATACTATCCCTTATAAAACGAGCCATTTAGATGTAACCAATGCATACTTGCAATCCTTGAAATAAGGATCTTACAACGCCTTCTATTTGGAATAAATGGCGTCATCTTTTCTAGAAGCAAATATGCTAAGCATTATCATATAATCATTTATTCATGAACGCAACTATTACGTTAACCATGAAAAATTAAGCAATTAGATCCTTTCTGGTGAAAGTTATTTTTCTTTTAAAAGAGCAAATTAACCAAAACAAAAACTGACCGCCATTGATCAGTTTTTTTGCAAACACCCTATAGGTTGAACACTTTCTATATAGACTATAACCTTTGTTACAATACATTTTGTACATTCACATAAAACTCGTAGAGAAAATAACAACCAAAACCGAATAACATAACGCCTGCAACCACGGATGTCCATTTAATCATCGCTCTGCTCATCACTTTACGGGTAATGGAAACCACAGATAACAAGCCAACATCATGCAAAAGAATCCCTGTTAATATACCTAAAGCAGAAATAATAAAGCTAGCCTGTCCCGATTGAGAGTAAGAATCCGCTAAAACGACTCCGAATATGGAAACCCAAAAAACTAAATTTCCTGGCGAAACAGCCACTAGCAATCCATTTCGATACGTTTTTGCTAAAGAGCGATTTACCTTCCCTCCTGCCATTGTAATATCCTTATCCGCATTTTTAATGGAGTCGTAAGCAAGCATAAATAAAAACACTGCGCCAATCACCCATAAAGGTAGTTGTACATAAGGCAATGATAATATTTGCGCAAGACCAAAGTATAACGCCAGAATCAGCAACGCATCAATTGTCATTCCACCAAAGCCAACAGCCCACCCATGGAAAAAGCCATTTTTCAAGCCTTGTTTCGTCATTTCTACAGTAATCGCCCCAACAGGCAAAGCAATGGAAAAGCCCACTAAAATAAATTTTAAATACCATTCCATGAGTCTAATCCCCCTCTCTTGCAAACGCTTGATAGAATTGAATGAAAAATCTAGCTCTCTATAAATTGTTATGTTATAGTTTATCATAAATTTTCGAAAGATTCTGTTTGAAACAATTCATTTTTCATCTTTAAATAAATCTATTACGTAAAACGGCATTTACAGAGCTGCTATCATTCTTCTTATCCTCAATAAAAACAGTTCCGAATAGCTTTTAAGTGTGTGATACAATATGGGAAAAACATAAAATGAAAGGGGGAAGGGAATCATGCATGCAAGCATACATATTCGTTTTGTTAACAGTTCCGACTTCTATTCGCTAGCACCACTCATTAATGAATGGTGAGGAGGAAGGGATATGGCAGCTATGTTACCGAAGCTATTTTTCGATCACTTTACAAATACAAGCTTTGTTGCAGAAATAGAGGGGGAGATTGTAGGCTTTCTTATTGGATTCCTCTCTCCGTCTAAAGCGAATGAAGCATACATTCATTTCATCGGTGTTCATCCTCAATATAGAAACCAACAAATTGGGAAATTATTATATAAGCGCTTTTTTACGGTGGCTAAACAACATAACCGTCAAATTGTCCGCTGTGTAACTTCGCCTGTCAATAAAACTTCGATTGCTTATCATAAGAAAATGGGTTTTTACATTGAGGAAGGAAATAAACAGATCGACGGTGTTGAAGTTACGACTAATTATGATGGAAAAGGTCAAGATAGAGTTTGCTTTGTAAAACAGTTGCGCTAATATCTGTCAAGAAGATGGTAATAAGGGCAGAGGGTAGCTAAGTTTAAGTTTCTTTGAAGAAAAGAGTTTTTTGCTTACGATGTCGCTGTTATCGTTTTCTGCCCTGCATAAACTCAGTTAGCGTCTCTGGCAAGCGGTAAGGATTCATTGACCTCTCCCACCACTTTTCTCGCTAAACTATTTCATACAAACGTTTGTTTAATTAGATACATTGTCACTTTTTTAATACTCCTCCCCGCCTCATTAAACTCATAAAGGAATACTTACCTCGTATTCTTTTTTTAATTGCTCCAAACGGTTTAGTATTGCTTTTCCTTCTACAGTTTCAGCTAAAGTCCTTCCGTTTGCAATAGGGCTTTTTTGATACACTTTTCTAACGCCACAACGGATACCTTGTTCTGATGTGGCTTGATGTACATGAATTTGCTCAGGATGGTATTAAATAGTATGGATAATAGCTCGCACTTTCAAATTTTGCGAGGACTTTAATATAGCAATGACATCTGCATCCGTTTGTTTAGCGAACGCTTCCTTACTTCCCCCACCATTGTTCCACAAAATCGAAATAGCTTCTGCTAGCAACCGATCTACTGCTAATAATAGGGGCGAAAGAAATAGTTCATGATCTCGAATAATTAATCGAAGTAATTGAAGACCCGTTTGTTTATCTGTTTCTACACCTCGATCTGAACAATGAATTCGCTTTAATACTTCACTGGGCAATTCTTCCATTCTGCCACTCATGTACGTATCTCGTAAAAAACTATCTAAATGATCTAAACCTAAAACCTCCCTTGTCCCTGTTAAAGGAGAAGGTTGACGAAGATATTGCACAACATCTCCAGACTGTAAATCAGCAGTATGGAGAATGGAAGCAATTTCCCCATCTTGTATGTATGCTTCTGTTAGAGCATGATGATTGTAATCTAATGGTTTTTCGACCGCATGAGAAAATGGTAAATGACCAATATCATGTAAAATGGCTGCTGCCCTTAAGACATCATGATTTGGAAAATAAAGTGCCGCCAACTTCCACACTCCTACAGTATGTTCATACCTACTATGCACAACAGGAGACACAAAGGCACCACCACCGAAGTGTGCAAGATACTTCAATCTTTTAACAAAACTTGTTTGAAAAAGTCGCTTTTCCCAAGCATAGAACTCCACTTCCTTATATAATGGTTCTGATAGGATAGAATCGTATTCCACCTTCATTCCTCCTGTTTCTTTAAAAATTTAACGCATTTCATTGGTATTGTAATGCGAACTATGCATGTAATTTGGCAAAAGCTACTAAACTGCTCTTATCACAAGATTTGAATCCATGTTTTTCATAAAAAGCTCTTACACCAGGTTCATCTATTGTCAGAAGGACTTTTTGGCGCACATCTCGATATTTATCCAACACCCGCTGCATTAATGCAGATCCGACCCCTTGATTTTGGTACGCTTCGTTTACTAAAATATCCTGAATATAAATAATCGTATAGCCATCCCCAACGACGCGAATAAGACCTATTAAATGATTATTGTCCCATGCTGTTATCACAAGTTAATGAATGTGCTATCGCTTGCATTAAGTTAGGAACATCATCTGTATATGCTGTCCATTTTACATTGTCATACAAAGCTGTTATTTGCTCTTGATCATTACAGCTATTTTCTAAATATTGAATTGCCATTATAAATCCCCACCTATTCTTTGAAAATGAAGTCTGCCCTTCGTTGAAAACATAAAAAAAAGCAATCCACTTGTATTAGCAATATAAAAGTAGATTGCTTTTGTTATTTACATGCCTTGACTTACTAAACAATTCTTTCAAACGAGCAATATAATTTTTACCAACATTATACATTAAATTTATAAATTTGCAAATTGAAAGTCATTTTAAATATTATTTTAGAATGTTCCTCAACATATCTTATACGAACTTAAGAAAGAGTACGCAAAACCTCATTTAGCTTTCTTGTGCTGGCATATATTCATGTTGCAGCATGGCCATATGGATTATATCATGCCAATTTCCATTTCGATACAGCGCTTGTCTACTTACCCCTTCTTGTTTGAATCCTAATTTACGATATAATTGAATTGCTCTTTCATTAAACGAAAATACGCGCAACGATACACGATGAAAATTTAATTCTAAGAATGCATAATCAAGCAATAATTTCAGTGCTTCTTTACCAACACCCCTTCCCCAATAATCTTTTTCACCAATATCAATAATACATTCTGCGTTTCGATTTTTTTGATCTATATTAATCAATGATGTAATACCTATCGCTTTATCCGTTTCTTTATCTTCTATAATATAGCTTTTAGAACTGGTTGAATGTAGAATAACGCCTTCAACAAAAGCTTTTGTTTCGGATAACGCATACGAGTCTAAGGCTGGATTGGTAAAAAACATAACATCCATATCATTTCTCCAAGCGTGATATAACTCCACATCTTCTATATGCATTTTTCTTAATTTAACTTGTTTGGAAACGAACAAAAGAATTCCTCCTTTTTCAAGGGATTGGTAAGCGAAAATCGATGACGGGGGTATCCTTTTCTATTTTCGATTGTAAGCGGTTCAAGTATTGCTTTATTTTAACATCGCTTTGTTGTTCGTTTGTCAGATAGGTTGATAGATACAGATAGGAATAGAGCTGCCTATAGTGCAAAAAGAAAGGAATTCTTAACAGCCAATCAGATTGAAGTTGATTTTCCGTTTCATATCCCCTTAAGAATGAGCGAATAAATGTAGACACAAAATCCTTTTTTCTCCTGTCATCCACGACTTGCATAGCATGATAGAAGACAACCGCAATATCATATACAAACCAATGATATGTGGAATCGCCAAAATCGAATAAAACCAGCTCGTTTTGATACAAGTAAAAGTTTTTATGATGTAAATCATGATGGATCATCCCGTACCCATTTGTATTCTTAGGCAGCTTGTTCAGTTTACAAATGAAATTTTCCCATTTCTGCTTTATCAACTCGTTATTATGAATGACATCTGTAAAAAGTGTATCTTTATCCCAAGCTTTTCTTATTATGTTTGGATCTTTTGGTTGATAGAATTTGGATAGACGATGTATGTTCCCCAACGTCTTTCCCCAGGTATAGAAAAGGCTTGCATTCCATTCTTTATGATTAGAAACATTCACAAATTCCCCCTTTGCCTTTTCAAAACCGACTACATAACATGCTTCGTCCTTATTGAATACTACTTCCATAAGCTTATTATTTATGGAAGCAATAGGAACCGTTACATTCATTCCAGATTCAGATAGATAGATGATCCAGTCTAACTCTGATGCAATCGAATCCCTTTTATACATGGAACTGGGATAATACTTTATAATCAATGACACTTTATCGCTATTTGCTGCAAAAACATTGTTCGAGAACCCACCAATTAACTTTAAGTCTGATTCGTTTACCCCAAATAAGCTTGCCCCTTTGCGTAAATGTCTCCGATTAATAATATAATTCGCCCCCTTTTATAATTTAACGAATTATAAGAGAAGAAGTTTCATAATTGTTTTACTGATGAACATTAAATAAAACCTTGCAGAATGTACTAGAATATAAAAAAGCCTATGGATTGTTGCTAGAGTCTTTGAAGTAATTACGTAATAAAAATATGCAATAGAAAGTGTGAATAAGCTATCGAAAGCGAAAGCATTTAGCTAAATATGTAACACTAAAATGTAGTAGCAACGAAGCCTTGATACTTCCTCTAGAAGTCTATTACCAGCACTAATAGACTCATCATCATCTGAGTGTTGGATTAGACCATAATTTTACTTAACATTCCTTTTTCTATAGAATTGATGTGTTATCATCAGGTGTAACTCTCGAGCTAAGCCTGTAGTAGCGCAGAAGCAAATTGTATTTGCCCCCTTATTACATAAGCGTTCGTTAGTTAGTTATCAAGTTATCTCTTGAATAATTCAAGTAAATTCATAAATTTAACAGTAAAAAACACCTACAAGTCAAAAACAAGAAAAGTAATACCTATTCTTAGTTAGTAGGTGTTTTTTGTCCATTTTATTTTATTTTATTGTAACAAATTCATCATTATTAGTCGTTATTCAAATAGATTTTCCCACTCAACATACCAAAAAAATCCTGGTTGCATACATTTAATATCTACTCTCTCTAATTCGTTTTTTAACCAATTAATCACTACTTCTGGTATATCGTTATCAATAAAGGCATCCTCACCGTTAACCTCTATTGCTTTATCAATCATGTTTACATAAGTTAATAGACACTCAGCAAATTGATTTAGAGAAGTATTAACAAATATTTCTTTATAATTGTCTCCATTATTGAGTAACACTATATTTTCTTCTTTCTCAGTTATACATATTAAATCCCCTGCACTAGTTGTCCCCAAGAGCCAATACTTCTTAAACTCTTCTGGCATATTGAATATATTGGTAATAGGTATGAATTGTGGTGAAGTAAACTCCAAATATGGAGGTGGAGTTTCAGGTAAACCTCCTATAGACAGAAATCTTTTTACTTCATCCGAAAATCCTGAATTCATTAAATCTTGGTTATTAAATTTAATTAACGGACCATTACTAATAACATCCCATTTATCACTAAATTCTTCTGGTGTTATCATTTTATCACCTTCCCGAATCTTTTATAAAGGTATCTAATCTACTAGCAATTTCATCATCTACCCCAGTAACACCCCACTCCTTTTCCACATTATGGATACCACCATATCCCGGATGCAAACTTTTTGGAAGGGCTACTGCTTGCCCACCTTCTCCAATATGATGGTGCCGCATTGGTTCTTGTAGGTGTTCCTTATATTGTGGAAAGTGATTTAAAAACTGCTCATCTACCTTGGGTACACGCCCCCTCTTTATCAGAGACGTATTTTCTACACTCCAAAACTCAGGTTTACTTTTCAGTAGTGAATTAAAGAATTTTTTTGCATTTCTTTCCCACCCAGCAGCGTTAGTTCCTGAACGAGCTTTACCTTTAAAGTTCATTTCAACTACAAGCCTTGGGTCTACCAAATACTCTTTGTTGTACAATGTAAGGTCTCTGCCTCTATATCCTCTAACTTTATCATATTTACCATCGTTACTCCATTTATGGAGAGTAAGAGTCTCATAATTATTAACCTTAACCTCTACTCTTTCCCCTCCACCATTCTTCATATTAACCAATTGGGGATTGACGTGGTCCTCAAGAGCTTTATCTCTTAGTATAAAGTTTGCGCCACCAGTTGAAAGGGCATAGTCTTTACCAAAAGTGAACTTCTCTGTCACTTTAGCCATTCCAGCTTTAGCTGCATCAACCTTTTTCCGATAATAGTTGCCGCTAAAAGGCTTACTACCTAATAACTTCGGCGCTTTTCTTGCTGCGCCTGCACCTAGTTTTGCAACGCCTGAAGCTCCTTTGACAGCCAAACTACCTGGTATTAAGGCAGGAATGGTCCCACCAGTAACGTACATAACTCCTTCACTTTCCACAGTATCTGTGAAGGCTTGGGCAGTTGATTCAACCGCACGTATAGGGTCTTGTAAGAATTGTATCGCAGCTCGTGTGTAGGCATCAACTGTTTCATCTGCACTTTCTTTTAACCAAGATGGCTCCACAGGATCGGGAACAACACCAGATGCGGCAACAACACCTGCATCCTTAACTACGGTTAGCAGTCCCGTGACCATGCCAGCAATGCTGTTGACAATTCCTTTTTCAAAATCATCGACAGCTTTATTAACACTACTGACAACGTCCATGACACC